>JBFLZB010000305.1 GCA_040756475.1 Thermodesulfobacteriota bacterium | reverse complement strand
GGGCGCACGCTGTGCGCCCCTACGGGTGAAACGGCCGTATTCCCGAGCTCTCAACCGCTACGCGAACCCACACGGATCGGAACAGAGCCCTTCTTGGCCCCATGGCGGTCGAAATCGAAATCGCGATCGGAGCCGGCGTCGATTTCGATATCGATTTCGATTTCGACGGTGCAGGCAGAGGTGCCCCGTGCGTCCCCCGAGGGACCGCCTCGAAACTTGACGCATGGTTCGAGACCCCGGGTCCTCAGGGGTCTCTGGGCGAGAGGCTCCATTGAAACAAATATGTTTCACGATGGCTTGTTTGTAACAATGTCGTCCCAGAGACCGCCCCGCGCGGGCTCAGGGGAGGTGCCGCCCCAGGGGGCTCAGGCGGACGAGGGGCTCGGCCAGGGCCCAAAGCTCGGCGCGCACCGCCGGGTCGAGCCGCCCGAGCCAGGGGCGGGGAAGGCTCTCGAGACCGTACAGGGCGCCGGCCACCGCGCCGGCGATGGCGCCCGTGGTGTCGGCGTCGCCCCCCTGGTTCACCACTCCCACCAGGCAGTCGTGGAAGCTCCCGGTGGCGTGGAGGAAGTGGAGCACGGTGCGCAGGGTCTCGGCCACGTACCCGCCGGCCTTGCCGTCGTAGGCGCGGTAGTCGAGCTCGGGGTGGGCCGCCGCGAGCTCCCGGGCGACGCAGGTGAGCCCCGGGAGGCCTTCTCCGCACATGGCCCGGTGGATCAGGCGCCCCACGGCAACGCACGCCGCGTCCGAGAGGGGGTGGTTGTGGGTGAGGTGCGCCTGGGCCAGGGCCAGGCGCACCAGCAGGGCGTCGTCGCCCAGGGTCAGCAGGGCCACGGGGGCCATGCGCATGGCGGCCCCGTTGCCCGCGTCCCACCGCCCCGGGGGCGCCTCGGTGCGCCCGTGGAGCATGTAGGCGCGGATGCCGCGTCGGCAGGTATCCCCCACGTCCGTCGGCCGGCCGCGCAGCCACGCGGAAAAGGCGTCGGCCACCGCCTCCAGGTTCCACCCGCTGCGGGCCGCCACGGCGCGGGCCACGCACAGGCTCATCTCGGTATCGTCCGTGACCTGTCCCGGCCGCAGCCCCAGCCACCCCCCGCCCACGAGCTTGCGGTGCACCCCGAAACGGGCTCGGATCTCCTGGGGGGTCATGAACTCCGTGGTGGCCCCGAGGGCGTCTCCCAGGGCGAGCCCCAGCAGGCAGGCGCGGGCCCGGCCCACCACTGCCGGCAGGTCGAAGTGTCGGGCCGCGCTCAATAGGTCCTCACGCTCACCTCGTACTCGCCCCCGATCACGAGCACCTCCTGCTCCCCCCGCAGGATCGAGGTCGCCAGGAGATCGGCCTGGAAGAAGACCTTCGGGAGGGGCACCCGGGCCTCCAGCACCCGGGTGCCGAACTCCCACGCCCGCTCGAAGTCCCAGGTAAAGGAGTTCAGGTTGTTCAGGCACAGCACCAGGCGCGACGGGCCGAGCTGCTCCACCACCCGGTGCTCGGCCAGGTCGTGCACGCCCCGGTACAGGGTGCGGTAGGTCTCCCCCGGCCGGCACCGGGCGAGCTCGTACTGCACGTACGCGAAGAGAAGATCGAGCTGGGAGTGGATGGCGCTCGTGTGGGCGTGGCCCCGGGTGCGGTCGAGGGAATAGTGGAAGTATGCCTCCGAGTGGAGGTCGGGGATCGGCTCCCGGTGGAACGTGGGCAGCAGGCCCAGGCGGCTCTCGACCCAGCCCTTGAGCACCGCCCCCTCCACGGAGTTGGAGTCCACCATCCAGCCGCGCAGGAAGCGCAGGTAGCTGTTGCGCAGGCTGCGCCGGCCGAGCTCCGAGGTCTCCCGCTGCCATTGGTGGAGCTGGAAGACCACCTCCAGGTAGTCGTGGAAGATCGACGCGCGGCGGCCCCCGCATGGCTCGGCGTCCAGGCGCTGGAAGAGGCGGCGGTGGGTTGCGTGCACGCCCTGGATCTCCAGGGGCGAGGGCTCGCGGTTGAAGTGCAGCGACGCCAGCGCCCGGGGAGGGACGCTGCACAGGTTGATCGCGAGGGTGGGGGCCGCCATGCTCCCGGGCGCTTGCAAGACCGGCGCCACGGTCCAGACGCAGGCTGCCCTGCCGCGTTGGAGGCCGCGACGAATTCCCAAAAGGGGCTAAGCGGTGTACCACCTTGATGGTGGTATCGCACTGATGTAGAAACCGGGGTGTCGCAGCACGTGATGGTGCGCGGGATCGAGCGAAGGCTGTCCCGACCCCGTGGAGGAAATCGCCAGATGCTCCTTTCCGCTTCCGTCCCTGCGTCCCCCGGGGAGCTCGCCGCGCGGCTGGAAGGCCCCGGGTTCGCCCCGGAGGAGATTCGCCGCAGGGCCGAGGGGATCCGCACCGCCCTGGCCCAGCGGTCTGGGAGGCTCGGCGAAGGGAACTTCCGGGCGCTCGCCGTTGGGGATCTGGGGCTTCTCTTCGCCGAATACGACCAGGCCTTCTTTGGGGGAGCCCTGACGCGGACCCTCGGGGCGGCGTCGGACCCCGCGAGACGGCTCCGGTTTCGCCTGGCGCCGCGCATGACCCGGGCGGGGGGCAAGACCTTCCAGTTCCGCCCGGCCCGGCCGGGCGGCCCCCCCTCCTACGAGATCGCGGTCTCCACCCACCTGCTCTTCTCCAACTTCCACGCCGGGCACCGGCGCGTTGAGGTGAACGGGCTGCGGTGCCGCGACCGGCTCGACGCGCTCCAGCGGATCTTCGAGCACGAGCTCGTCCACCTGGCCGAGCTCCTTGCCTATGGGAAGTCGAGCTGCCGCGCCTCGGGCTTTCGCGAGCTCGCCCGGCGTCTCTTCGGCCACACCGAGGCCACCCACGGCCTGGTCACGCCCTCCGAGCGCGCCCGGGACCTCCACGGGCTGCGGGTCGGAGACCGGGTGGCCTTCCCCTTCCATGGGCGGCGCACCGCGGGGGTGCTCAACCGGGTGACGAAGCGGGCCACCGTGCTGGTGGAGGACCCGCGGGGCGCCCCCTATTCGGACGGCAAGCGCTACCGCAAGTACTACGTGCCCTTGCCGGCGCTGGAGCGCGCGAAGTAGGCATCAGTGGCAGCAGGGGGGAAGGGGCGGGGCCAGGCCGCGACGGTCCGCGACAGGGCCTTCCTAACGGCTCGCCACCACGACCAGGGGTCGCCGCCCGCCGAGGCGGCGGAAATGGCGCTGCAGGGCGCGCCGGGCCAACCTCTCCACTTCCTCGGGGTCCCACGGGCCGAGGGTTCCAGACCCTTGCAGCGCCAGATGCCGGCGCACCTCGGCTTCGAGGGCGCGCGCCGCGGGCTCCG
>JBFLZB010000304.1 GCA_040756475.1 Thermodesulfobacteriota bacterium | reverse complement strand
GCCGGGTGGTGGCGGCCTCCCAGGTGCCCCTGCGCCCGCCGCCACCCGGTCGGGCCCCTCCTGCCCCCGTCGATCGCTTCGTCCCCGGCCGGCGGCTGGAAGCGCCCTCCGGGCCTGTCTTCCTCGCCGAGTGGACGGTCCCCCCGGACCACCGCCACGGGTGGCTCCCCGCATCCGAGCTCGAGGGCCTACCCGGCGACGGCGCCCGCGCCCTCTTCCCCGAGCACCTGGGAGAGGTCCGGGAGCCGGGGGAGATCGCCTTCCTCGACACCGAGACCACGGGGCTCGCGGGGGGCGCCGGGACCGTGCCGTTCCTGGTGGGGGTGGCCCGGTGGTCGCCGGGGCCGGGCTTTCGCCTGGCCCAGCTCTTCCTGGAGGACCTGGACCGGGAGGCCGCCCTCCTGGAGGCCCTGGCCGAGGAGCTCCGGGGCGTGCGCTGCCTTGTCACCTACAACGGCCGGTGCTACGACGGCCCCCTCCTGGAGAACCGCCACGTGCTCAGCCGCCGGCCCTGGCCCCTGGCGGGAGCGGCGCACCTGGACCTCCTCCACCCCGCCCGCACCCTCTGGCGTCAGGCCCACGGCGACTGCCGCCTGGTGACCCTGGAGGCCGGGGTCCTCGGCCATCGGCGCCACGGCGACGTCCCCGGCGCCGAGATCCCGGCCCTCTACCTCGACTACCTCCGCCGGGGTGCCGATGCGCGTCTGGCCGCGGTCTTCCGCCACAACCGAGACGACCTCCTGAGCCTCGCCGGGCTCCTTTGGGCGGCGGGGACGGGACGGGGAACCCCGGCCCTGGGGCTGGGGCTCCTCCACAGCCGCCGGGGGCGGCGAGAGGAGGCTGGGCCCCTTCTGGAGGCGGGCCTTGCAGAGGAGCTGCCCCGAGAGCTTCGGGTCAGGGCGCTGCGGGAGCTCCTGCGCTCCCACAAGGCCGGGGAGCGCTGGGCCGAGGCCCTGGAGGCCTGCGCGGCGCTCCGCCGCCTCGCCCCCGCCGACCCCTTCCCCGTGGCGGAGGCCGCGATCCTCCTGGAGCGACGCCTCGGCGACCCCGCGGGCGCCCTCGCCCTGGTGAAGGAGGCCCTTGCCCGCGGCCCCTGGATTCCCCGGGACCGGGAGGCCCTGGAGCGCCGCCGGGAGAGGCTGGCACGGAAGCTGGACACGGTGCCCCGCTGCCTGGTGGCGCGGGCCCGGACACCGTCGTCTCCCGTGCGGACCGACCGCCCGTAGGCTCCTGCAATTGGGTGAATCCCTTGTTGTACGGCGCGGAAACCTGTGCTACCCTCCGCGCCTTCGCTCGACAAGAGGGGGCGCACTGCGGCCCCTTTTGAATAAAAAGCCCAAGGAGGCACGAAGAAGACATGATGACCCAGACCACCCAGGACCACCGCATGGAAGAAGACCTCGATTTCGCGGCCATGCTCGAGGCGAGCGAGCGCGGAGCCGAGGAGGGCTCGGTCGCCAGCGGCCGCGTCATCAAGCTCAGCAACGACTTTGCGGTGGTGGACATCGGCTACAAGTCCGAGGGGCTCGTTCCCCTGTCGGAGTTCCGGGACGCGGAAGGCAAGGTCACCGTCAAGGTGGGCGACCAGGTCGACGTGCTCGTGGAGGCGTTGGAGAACGAGGACGGCATGATCCTCCTCTCCAAGGACAAGGCCGACAAGATCCGCGTGTGGGACGCCATCAGCAAGGCCGCGGAGAACGACGAGGAGGTCGAGGGGCGCATCGTGGCACGGATCAAGGGCGGCCTCTCGGTGGACATCGGGGTGCGGGCGTTCCTTCCCGGCTCTCAGGTGGCCCTGCGCCCCGTGCGCCAGCTCGAGAAGCTCATTGGCGAGAGCTACAAGTTCAAGATCATCAAGTTCAACCGGCGCCGGGGCAACATCGTGCTCTCCCGCCGGGTGCTCCTGGAGAAGGAGCGCGAGACCCACCGCAAGGAGACCTTGAAGCGCCTCGAAGAGGGCGCGGTGCTCCAGGGCGTGGTCAAGAACATCACCGACTACGGCGCCTTCATCGACCTGGGGGGCATCGACGGCCTGCTCCACGTCACCGACATGAGCTGGGGCCGGGTGAACCACCCCTCGGAGGTCTTCGACATCGGCGACGAGGTCACGGTGAAGGTTCTGTCCTTCGACCCCGAGCGCGAGCGGGTGAGCCTGGGCTTCAAGCAGCTCCAGCCCGACCCCTGGACCACCGCCGAGGAGAAGTACGCCATCGGCTCCCGGATCATGGGCAAGGTGGTGTCCATCACCGACTACGGCTCCTTCGTGGAGCTCGAGCCCGGGATCGAGGGGCTCGTGCACATCTCGGAGATGAGCTGGACCAAGCGGGTGAACCACCCCAGCGAAAAGGTGTCCATCGGGCAGGAAGTCGAGGTGATGGTCCTCAATCTCGACACCAACCGCCGCCGCATCTCGCTGGGGATGAAGCAGTGCCAGCCCAACCCCTGGGACCTGCTCGAAGATCGCTACCCGGTGGGCACGGTGGTGCGCGGACAGATCCGCAACATCACCGACTTCGGCCTGTTCCTGGGCGTGGAGGAGGGCATCGACGGCCTCATCCACGTGAGTGACCTGTCCTGGACCAAGCGGGTTACCCACCCCGGCACCCTCTACAACGTGGGCGACGAGGTGGAGGCGGTGGTCCTGAACGTGGACAAGGAGAGCGAGCGGTTCAGCCTGGGCATCAAGCAGCTCGAGCCCGACCCCTGGGCCGGCATCCACACCCGGTACCGGGCCGGCTTCCTCGTGCAGGGCAAGGTCACCAACATCACCGACTTCGGCCTGTTCGTCGAGCTGGAGCCGGGGATCGAGGGCCTGGTGCACGTGAGCGAGCTCTCCAGCGAGAAGGTCGACGACATCTCCAAGGTGGTCCAGGTGGGTCAGGAGATCCAGGCCGAGGTGCTCAACATCGACCAGGAGGAGCGCAAGATCAGCCTGTCGATGAAGGCCATCGAGGACGCCGAGGTGCTGGCCCAGAAGAAGGCGCTGGACGTCATCAACCGGGAGATGGCGGCCAACTCGGCCTCCACCCTGGGGGAGAAGATCCTCCAGGCCCGCAAGGCCCGGGGCGGCTCCTCCGAGTAGGGGGGCGCTTCGAGAGGCGTTTGCCGAGCCGGGGCCCCAGCGGGGGTCCCGGCTCTTCTCGTTTTCGGCCCCCGGCGGCTTCGCCTGTCTCCGTCCCCCAAGTCGTTCGGTTGAGGAGGTGCGTCCCATGAAGCGGTTGCTGATCCTGTTCGGCTTCTTCCTGGCCCTGGTGGCCGGAGCGGTGCTGACCCTGGTGGCGGTGTCCCTGTGGCGGGGGGAGTCGGCCCAG
>JBFLZB010000303.1 GCA_040756475.1 Thermodesulfobacteriota bacterium | reverse complement strand
GCCAGCAAGAGGGGCCAGCTCCACACGGCCCCCCACGCGGACCCGGGCGACAGGGTGGCGGCCATGGCCAGAGCGCAGGCGCCCAGCTTGGCCCGGGGGTCGAGAACGTGCAGGGGAGAAGCACGGGGCACGTAGAGGCCCAGGGTGAGGTCGCGCAGAAGCTTCATCGGACTCCGGCGGCAAACGAGAATGCTTCAGCCTAACAGACCCGTGTCGGCAGGAACAAGCGGCCCTGGGGGCGCCGAAAGGTCGCGTACCCTCTCGCTCACGCCGTGAGTGGATCGAAATCGGAATCGACGCCGACCGCGATTTCGATTTCGATTTCGATTTCGACGGCGGGATCGCCCGCCTTGCCCCGAACCGTCAAGTATCCTACGCTGCCCCCACGGTGGTTTGCCTCCTTCACGGAACGTCGTCATGGTGCGCATCCTCTTCGAGATCAGCCTGCCCGCGTCCACCCTGGAGTCGGTCGCTGCGGCTCTGGGGCCCGGTGCGGTTCCCGAAGGGGTCGTGGGGCGGCTTCAGGTCGTGGATCGCTCGGGGGGGTGCGAGAGTCCGGCCCAGGGCGGGGCTGCCTCCTGGACCCCCTGCTGGATCTCCCTGGAGGCCCCCGAAGGGCGCGAGGCCGCCCTTGCGTCCTGCCTGCCTCCCCTCAAGATGGCTCTCGTAACGGCGGCTCGCACGGCAGGCCTGGAGCTCTTCGCGGTGCCCGCCACGGCCCAGATCGGCGAGGAGTTTCACCGGTTTCGGGATCTCCTGGACGCGACGCGCCGCCTGGCCTGACCCCCGATGGATTACCGCCGCAACGTCCTCCCCCCGATCCTCGCCCTGGCCCTGTCCGCGGCGCTCCACGGTGGGATCGCGTGGACCCCCCGGCCGGCGCGGGAGGCCGACAGACCCGACCCCCTGCCCGTGGTAGTGGAGTATCTTCCCACCCCGGGCCAGGGCGGCGGCACACCCCTGGAGGCCTCCGGCGTGCAGGAGGAGGCTGCCCCGCCCGCGGCGGTGCCCGTGGAGCCGACGCGCCGGCCCGAAACCCTTCCCTCGCCCGGGCCGCCCGACCCCGTGGCCGCGGCACCCGAGCCCGCACCCCCGACTCCCGCCGCTCCCGACGGGCCGGCGCCTCCCGAGCCGGCGCCCCCGCCCGCCGCCGCGCTCCCTCCGGCGGCCGCACCCCTCCCTGCTCCCGAGGCCGCGCCGGAACCGCCGGCGGCCCCGGCGCCGCCGCCCCAGCTGGCCTGGACCGACCTCATGCCCCGGGCGGCCGATCTGCGTCCCACGGCCGCCCTGCCCGACCCCGCGGGCGAGGGCGTGCGGGAAGCCACCCTCGCCCTGGGAGAAGCCGACGTCCGGTACCGGGGGTACCTGGAGCAGGTGCAGGCCTCCATCGACCGCACCTGGCGCTGGAAGGAAGCCCTCCTCGCCGCGGGGGGCGGGGGCCGGGTCCTCCTGCGGTTCACCCTGGGGCAGGGCGCGGCGGAGGAAGTGCAGGTGGCGGAGAGCTCGGGCAGCCCCATCCTCGACCGGGAAGCCGTGGAAGCGGTGCGGCGGGCGCCGCTTCCCCCCTTCCCGCGCCACTGGACCATCGAGAGGCTCCACCTCTTCGCCGAGTTCGCCTACAGGCTGGAGTGAGGGCGGAGGAGGAGAGCGCACGGCCCGCGGCGCAGGTCGATCCCCATCGGAATCGATACCGATACCGATGCCGATACCGATCTGGATTTCGAGGGGGAAAGGGGTTGGGCTTCGGGAGTGGGGGCGTGACCTACCCCGGGAGCTCGGGGGACCACACCAGGCGGTCGGCGCCCGCCGCCGCCAGGGCCCGGCCGGGGGGGATCTCGTCGATCCGCACGAAGAGCGCGTTGCCCCGGGAGAACAGGGGGTGGGGTTCCTCGCCGCACTGCTGCTGCGCGGCGGGGAGGCTGCGGCACGCCAGGGGGCAGGACAGGGGGTCCCGGGTCCAGGGGCACGACGGCGCCACCGTCACCGGAATCCAGGGCCCGCACAGGGACACCTGGGTGCCCGGGGGGAGGGCCGGAATCCGCACCCCTTGCAGGAGCAGGTCGAGTTCCACCCGCCCCACCCCGAACTCGGCGAGCAGGGCCGCCGTCTGCGGGTCGTCCCAGGCGCTGCCCCGCAACCCGGCGGCGTCCTCGGGGGAGGAGACCCGCAGGAGCTCCAGTGCCCGGGGGTCCCGGCGCTGGCGCCCCAGAAGCCGCCCCGCCACGGGGCGCAGCGGGAGCCCGGCATCCCGTGCCCAGCGCAGCAGCCCCCAGTCGTTGGCCGCCCACTCGTCTCCCTCCAGGGCCGGGGCGAGCTCCGAGAGCCAGCGGGTGACCTCTTCCCACGCCCCCTCCCGCACCACCGGGGTCACGAGCGAGAAGGCAAGCCCTTCTTCCCGGCAGCGGCGGGCCGCCTCCCGCACCTGGGGCGCCGGAGGGAGCCGGCGGGCGCAGAACTCGGCCCCCAGGGCCACCCCGGCGTAGCCGCCCTCATGCAGGTGGCAAAGCTCGGCCGGGTCGGTCGCCCTCAGGAAGAAGTCGCCAGGAGACTCTTCACGAGGTAGTCCGCGATGCCCTCGGCGTCGTCGAGGTGAAACACCGGGAAGGGCGCCTCCAACCCGACGAGGTCGGTAGCGGCGCAAAGCACGTCGTCGGGCCACGCGGACTCCCTCTCCACCCCCTGTCGGACCACCTCGATGCGCGGGTAGCCGCGCAGCCCCTTGAAGCCCTCCACCAGCAGGATGCGCACGTCCGGCGGGCAAAGCCGCACCAGATCGCCGGGGTCGAGGTCCGGGGGCCGGTCGAAGAACGCCGCCACCTCCTCCTCGGTCACGAGGAACGTGGCCCGGGCCCCCGCCCGCCGGTGCCGCCAGGTGTCCTTGCCCTCCCGGTCCACCTGGATGCGCCCCCGGTGGTGCTTCACCGTGGCGGCCGGCACGTCCCGCCGGGCCAGGGCCGGCACCAGGCGCTCCACCAGGGTGGTCTTCCCGCTGCCCGAGAGCCCCGAGACGAGACACACCACCACGGCGCTAGCCCGCCCCCGCCCGCTCGGCGGCCGCCCCGAGCCCCGGCTCCTCGCCGTCCAGGAAGGAGAGGTCGTAGAGCTGCACCCGCACCCGCTCCCCCGGGGCGGCCCCGGCGCAATCCTCGGGAAGCACGAGCAGGGCGTTGGCCTCCACCAGAGTCTTGAGCAGGCCCGAGCCCTGCTTCTTGGTGCTCACCACCCGGAGGCCCCCGCCCGCATCCCGCTCCACCCGACAGCGGACGAACTCCACCCGCCCCCGCTTCCCCTTGACCGGCCCCGCCTCCTCCCCCAGCACCGCCTCGCTCACCGGCCGGAAC
>JBFLZB010000302.1 GCA_040756475.1 Thermodesulfobacteriota bacterium | reverse complement strand
AGGGCTCCAGGGAGCGGGCGAGGAGGTCCAGCGGCCAGCGCCACCTGGCCAGGAACGCGTAGGCAGCATGGTAGGCTCTGGGGCAAGAGCGCAGGGCGGCGTAGTAGGCGGCGCGGCGCCGGTGCCAGGGCCCGGAGGGCGTTGCTTCCAGGGCGTCGGCCACGCGGGTCTCCACCTCGGGCCGCAGGCGGCGGCACAGCGCCGCCAGTGCCTGGGCGGCCCGGTTGTGCCCGTCGCCGAACCCCAGAGTGACCAGGAGGACGCGCTCCGCGCCGGGGGGGAGGAGCCAGGCCAGGGCGGCGTTCCAGGTCTGGAGACCCGGCGGGATGGCCGGGCCTGGCGAGACGGTTGGCAGGGGAGCGGTCACCCGCCCAGCACCCGGGCCAGGGCACCCGCCAGCGCCCCGCTCCCGGCCCCGATGGCGCTGCCCAGCGCCGCCCCCGCGAGGACGTCGGTGGGGTAGTGGACCCCGAGGAAGACCCGGGAGGCCCCGATCCAGAGGGCCAGGGGCAGGAACAGGACCTCGGACCCGGGGGCCAGGACGGCGAAGGCCCCGAGCACCGAGAAGGCCGTCATGGTGTGGCCCGAGGGGAAGGAGAAGCGGTCCGGTGGCGCCAGCAGGCACGGCACGTCGGCCCAGGCTTCGCAGGGACGGGGGCGGGCCACTCGCCGCTTCACGGTGACGAAGAGGGCTGCCGAGAGCCCCACCGCCAGCCCCGCGGCGAGGGCGGCCAGGCGCAGGGCGGAGTCGCCAAACACGAGGCATGCGAGCCCCACGGCGTACCACAGGGGACCGTCCCCCAGGCGGCTTGCCGCGACGAAGGCGGCCCTCGCCCACCGGCGGGTGTGCACCCCCGAGCAGCGCCGTACCACCCGGGCTTCCCAGGGGGTGACCGCCTCCCCGAGGTGGAGGGCGAAGGCGCGAAGCGGCGTGTTCCAGGCGGCGAGCGACATGGGGCCTCCTTGGTGCGTCGGGCCGGTCTAGAATTGGCTTTCACCCAGGCGGCGGCCCGCCCCGGCGGGCGCGCTGGTAGGCCTCCACGACGGTCGCGTTGACCGCGTCCCAGGTCTGGCTCTCGGCCCAGAGCCGCGCTGCTTTCCCCAGGACCCGGCGCCGCAGGGGGTCGGCCGCGAGGGCGGCAACGGCGGCGGCCAGGGCGGGGGCGGTCGCCTCGGTGGCCAGGCACCCGGTTTGTCCGTCCCGCACCACGTCCCCCGGGCCGGATACGGGGAAGGCCACCGCCGGGAGCCCCGAGGCCATGGCCTCCAGGAGCACGTTGCCGAAGGTCTCGGTGACCGAGGGGAAGACGAAGAGGTCCGCCGAGGCGTAGGCGCGGGCCAGTTCTTCTCCGTGCCGGTAGCCCGTGAGGACCAGTCGCCCGTCCCGCACGGCGGGATCGGCCTCCAGCGCCGGGCGAAGGGGCCCATCGCCGATGAGGACCAGCCGGCAGGGGAGGTCCCGGGGCAGGAGCCGAAGGGCTTCGAGGAGGAGCGGGAGGTTCTTCTCGGCGGCCAGACGGCCGGCGCAGGCCAGCACGACCTCCTGGGGGCCGGCTCCCCACTGCCGGCGCAGCTCCGGGTCGCGGCGGTCGGGGCGGAAGAGGTCCGCGTCCACGCCCCGGCTCCACAACGCCACGTTGCGGAAGCCGCGGTCCTCCAGGGCGGCCCGCACCGACGCCGTGGGGCACAGGGTGGCGGCGGTTCGGTTGTGGAACCAGCGCAGGTAGCGCCACGCGGCCGGGGCGAGGCCCCCGAGGCGGTAGAACGCCAGGTATTGGGGAAAGTGGGTGTGGAAGGAGCTCACCACCGGGAGCCCCCGGGCCCGGGAGGCCCGGAGCGCTGCAAGGCCCAGGGGTCCCTCGGTGGCCAGGTGGACCACGTGGGGGCCGAAGGCCCCGAGCACCTCCGCCAGTCGGCGCGCTCGGGCCGGGCAGGCGAGGATCTCCGGGTAGAAGGGCAGGGGAAAGGCGGGGAAGGCCGTCAGCCGAGCGCCCACCGGCAGGGCGGTGCGCTCCCGGTACCGGGGGGCCACCACGCGGACCTCGTGACCTAGCCCCGTGAGGTAGCGCACCAGCCGGTCGAGGGTGCGGGAGACCCCATTCACCTGGGGGAAGTACGTCTCGGTGACCAGGCACACCCGCAACCGGTCGCCGTATGCGAACCCGGCGCCCGGCAGGCCTGGCTCGGCCAACTGCCTTGCTGCCTGCGACACGAAACCCCTCCCGCGCCGTTGCCCCCCGTCGTTTCCCAGCAGCGTCAGGCTAGCGGGCGCGGGTTACGGCGCGGTGAAGGGGCGATTACGGTTTGAAGAGGAGCCTTGCGGAGGTGGGTCCGCCGGGGAGATGCAACGGAGACGTTTTCAGGCGAAGGGGTTTCGGATGCGCAGGCCTTCGATGGTGCGGCCGTCCTGGAGATCCTCGGAGTATAGGACCGTGGCTCCGGCTCGAAGCGCAGCTTGCAGGATCAATCCGTCCCAGAACGAGACCTGGTCCCGAGCACACCGCCGTGCCGCGCCGGTGATGAGGTCGGCATCCACCTGGACCAGGGGGAGCTCCGCCAGGTCTTGCAGAGCACGCAGCGCTTCGTCTGGGCTCAGGGGAACCGTGAGCTTGCGGGTTACCGTTACGTAGAACTCCTGGAGCACTTGGGTGCTGAGCACCGCCTGCCCTTTCCCCACTTCGCGCGCGAGGAGCTCGCGGGCCCTCACCTGCTTCTCCGGTGCGTCGCCGTCGAAGAGGTATACGACCACGTTGGTATCGAAAAACGATCTCAAGGCCCTCGCTCGTGGACCTCGTCGCGGGTCCATGTTCGGGGCCCCCGGCGAGCGGTGCTCGCCTGCGAGAGGCGAAGCAGGTCCTCCAGGGCGTCCTTCGTTTCCTGCCGAACCCCTGCGTACGTCTCCAGGAACTCTCCCAGGACCGCATTCACGGACGTGCCCTGCCCCAGGGCGCGGATGCGGGCCCTGCGCAAGGTGTCCTCGCCGACGGTGATGGTCAGATTCGCCATGGCAGCCTCCACGTGTTGCACGGATATCGTGTAGCACGGGAAAGGCACAGGCGCAACTCCAGGCGCGTACTCGTGCTGTGGGGCCGTCCGACTTCGGGGAGGTGCCGGCAACCCGCGGTCAAGGATCGGCACGCAACCGCGACGGACGCCCCGAGTCTCCTCTGGCCGCGGGAGCGGGAGAGGGAGAGGCTGGCAAGGCACCTCCCCGCGCGTCCACCGGTGCGGGAGCGTGAAGGGCCTCGGGGGCCGGAGGAGGCGCTTCGGACAGGCGCAGGTCCAGGAGGCGCCGGGCCACTCGCCGGCTGCGCCGGCAGTTGGCCCAGCCGATGAGGGCGCAG
>JBFLZB010000301.1 GCA_040756475.1 Thermodesulfobacteriota bacterium | reverse complement strand
CCGGCGCGTAGGGTGGGAGCTGGCCTCTTGTGACTTGCACGCAAGGGCAGTATCGTCAGCTCCCGCCGAAAAATCAAGTCGGCGCTCCGCCGTGCCGATAGGCCCTGCCGAGGCCGCAACGCTCCACCGCTCACCAGGGGGTGTGTCATGATCCGTGTCGTCCTTTTGGCTCTTCTCTTTGCTCTCGTCCTTCCCGCCCAGGCACAGATCTATCGCTGCGAGAAGAACGGAACCGTCATGTTTTCCGACGTGCCGTGCGGGGACGACGGGAAGACTGTGTTGGAACCTTCCAAACCCCGATCGACCACAAAGAACGCTCGGCGGCGTCTTCCTTTCGAGCCCGACAAAGAGGTAGTCGACGCCTGTCTTGACGCGTGGAAGCCGCACCTCAATGACCCGAGAGACGCGTTCGTGGCGGAAGCCATCCTGTACGAGGCCGATGGGTCCAAATACGCTAACGGCAAGCCCCGCCACGAAGTCTTTTTGAATGCTCGGGCCAAGAACAAATTGGGCGCCTTTGTGCCCGTCCGCATGCTGTGCACTCTCGACGAGGACGGCAGAATCAACAAGAACTCCGTCGCTCTATATCAGGCCATGCAAGCTCTGGGCGTCGATCCGATGGACTTTTGATCCCAGGCCGATCAACCATCCACGTCGCACTGCTCGCAGGGGTCGCAGAACTCAACGCCGTGGTGGCAGCAATCATCCTCGGCGCCTGTCGCGTCCTCGTAGTGGCAACCGCACTCGCAGCGTTCCCCCGTTGCGAGCGCATCAGGGCGCTCCTCGTTGTACCGCTGGCAGTAGCAGTCCACGGCGTCGTCGGTGGGACAACAGCACCGAACAATGCGCTCAAGCGGAGCGGTATCAGCCATGGTCGTTTCTCCCCGGGCAGGGGCGGCCCGCCCGCTTAGCTTTGCGGTATCAGCCCTCCCCCAACACCTTCCACACCTGCCGCTCCGTGATCTGGTACCGCCTCACCAGCTCCGCCATCGGCACCCCCGCGTCGGCGTCGCGCCGGATCCCCGCGTTACGCGCCGCCAGCGCCGCCCGGTACCCCCGGGGCACGGCGAACCGGCAGCCTCCCAGGTGCCGGCAGAGCTGCCACGCCGCCCCCTCGCCCAACACCTGCACCAGACGGCTGTCGTCCCCGGGGCTTTTCGGCACGTACAACACCACCCCCCCGAACCCCTCCACCAGCCGCCCCAGGGCCTCCCCCGGAAACCCCACTTCAAGGAGCTGCCGCAGGCTCTCGGGCAGCTCCGCGGGGGCCTCCACCCCCGCCCCCTCGGCCTCCGGCAGCTCGAACAGCGCCAACTGCCCGTCGCCTGCACCGCGCATCCGTGCGCCTCCCCCGGGGACGGCCCGGGCTCGGCACCGGGCTCCTCCTCGGCGGGCTCCCTGCCCATGGCCTGGTCCACCAGCTCGTCCATGGCCTCTCGGGGCATGATCACCAGCCCCGCGTCGCGCAGCATCGTCCCCAGGTACACGGTGACCTCTGGGTGCACGTGAGTCGTGAGCTCCGTGCCCGCCGCCCGCCCCAGCAGGTACCCGATCGTGCCCGCCAAGGCCGCCACCAAGAGAAGGGTCTTCATGTTTCTCCTCCGCCCTCTTGCGCCTGCGCGCGCTCCCGCTGCACCCGCGCGATCCACTTCTTCAGCGTCTCGATCACCTGCCGCGCCTTCTGCGGCTCCTTGGCCAGCCACTCCAGCGCCGCGACCCCGGTAATGCGCCGCACGTAGCTTCGCAGCGCCCCCTCCGAGGCGTCGCGGAGCTCGCCGAGGTCCCGCAGTTCCAGCCACAGCGCCCGAATCAGCCGCGCCTGGGGAAAGGCCGCCTGCCGCTGCGCCCGGGCGGCGCCGGACGGCCGGGCCGTCCACCCCTTGCCCCGGTAGTGCGTGAGCAGCCGCTCCAGCTCCGGCACGCTCATCCCCGCGCAGCTTGCGTGCCCCGTTACCTGCGCCTGCACCGCGCGGCGCGTCTCCTCGTCGAGCCCGAGCTGCGCCGCCGCCAGGTGCGCCTTCGCGATCAGCGCCCGTCGCTCGTCCGGCGGCCCCAGGAACCGAGGCGCCTTCCCCTTGCGCGTGCGGCCCGCCGCCGTCATCCGCGCCCCTCCCGCACCCACCGCGCCGGTGCCGCGGGCCTCGCGGCGCAGGTGGGGTAGTGGTACCCGTGGGTGCCGCCGCACTGGGGGCACCAGCCGGGCAGGGGGTCTCGCTCCGGCACAGGCGGGGCGGGCTGGGGGTGGCACCAGGGGCAGGTGGGGGTAGTCATTCCTCGTGCTCCTTCACCCGAAAGTGCTCTCGAATCGCCCGCACCCGCCGCTCGCAGCGTGCGTGTGCCCGGTCGGCCTCGGCCCAGGCGTGGTCGATCTGGTCGCTCAGCTCCAGGAAGCCCCTTGGGTCCTTTCCCACCGCGGCTTTCAGCTCGTCAACCAGGGCGGAGGCCTTGGCGTGCCAGTGCGCCACCTCGGCATCGCGGCGCATCCATTCGAGTTCGACGAACGTGTGGTGGGTGCACAGGCAGCGCCGCTGGATGAACTCGGCGAGCACGCGACGGGGGTACTGGGTGAGTCTCAGGTCCAGGCTCATCGCTTCACCCCCAGCTTCCCCGCCAGCTCTCCCAATAGCTCGCGCACGTTCACCGGCGCCTCCCCGTCGGCCCCATCCGACCGATCCGACCGATCGGACGGCGCCGGCCGGCGGCCTTCGCGCTCGGCTCGGCTGCGCCGCGCTTCCACTTCCCGGTCCGCCTGGTCCGCCAGGTCCCACACGACCTTTCGCAGGTAGTTGTGCCCCGTGAAATGCGCCTTGAAGCCGCCCTTACGCCCCACCATCTCGGCCATGCCCCGGGCCCACAACTCGGGGGTGCAGGGCCGGTCGGCCTCTTTCTCCCAGCTCACCCGGCCGGCCCCCACGAGCTCGTGGAGCTCGCCCACCAGGCGCCGCGCCCGCACCCACGAGAGCGCCCGCTGGGGCGGCCGGAAGAGCGCCAGGTACGGCCAGAGCTGCTCTTGCACGGGCTTCGGCAGCTTCACCGCCGCCCCCAGGGTCTCGCGGATCGCCGCGTCGGTGATCCAGGCTTCGGCCGAGTGGGTGGCCGCGCACGAGGGACACACGAGGATCATGGGGCACCCCTCACCCGCGCCGGCGCCGGCGCCGAGGCCCCGCACCACGAGGGGTCGAGGTCGCACGGGGCGGGGGCGGGCACGGTGCACTTTTCGGGGGGCACCGGGCAGTTGTGACAGCACAGAGCCTGCCCCACCGGGTGGCACGGCACCTCGCACACGTAGCGCGCGGGCCGGCCCCCGCGCGGGGGGCACTCGTGACGAGCACGGCCCATCACTGTCCCCGCCGCGG
>JBFLZB010000300.1 GCA_040756475.1 Thermodesulfobacteriota bacterium | reverse complement strand
CTGGCGGGCTTGGCGGGCGCGGCGGGCGGCCGCTGGGCCGCCGGCGGCTTCCACAACTTCACCTGCGCGATGTCCACGAGCGCCAGCTCCATGTAGCTCGCGTCCCACAGGTGGTTCGCCCGGTTCTTCGGGTTCTGCCAGAACCCCTTGTCGTCGCGGCCTTCCACGCACAACTGCCGGGCGAGCTCGTGGAGGCCGTGCTCCACCCGGGCCCCGGGGTCGCGGGCCAGGAGGGCGAGCTGGTCGGGGGTGTACCCGCTGTGCAGGTGCCAGGCCCCTGGGTTGCCGGGCTCCACCAGGAGCTTGGCGGCCAGGCGGTCTTTGTAGTGCTTGGTGTTGAGCAGGTAGAGCGGCACCGCGCCGGGGAGCGGCCGGTTCGTGCCCGGGATGCGGTCCTGGTGAGACATGCGGTAGGGGCTCGACATGGTGCGCAGGCCCTTGAAGAGCAGCACCCCGGGGTGCGCGTACGCCCACAGGTAGGCCTCGGCCGTGCGCGAGAGGTCGGCCCACGGCTCGCTCTCGCCCCCGCCCGAGTCGATGCCCCGAAGCGTCACTACGTGGCGCCCGCCTTGGACGTCGGCGAACTCGCTCTCGAAGAAGAGCTGCCTCAGCGCCTCCCACGAGTCCACGAAGCCCGCCTTGAGGAGCCAGCTCTCCTGCTCCAGGCCGAAGCCCCAGGCGCGGACCGAGAACCAGAAGCCTCTCTTTTGCATGTCGGCCACGGCGGTGACCGCCGCGATGGGCCCCGAGGGCACGAGCCCCTCGGGGCGGTCGTCCCGCAGCCGCAGGACCTGGTCCTCCTTGCGGTCGGCGAGGGCCTCTTCGTAGTCCCGCGCCTGGATCCCGTGCGCCAGGTCTCGCCGGGCCGAGAGGTCGCCGGCCTTGGCCCGCAGGATGGTGCGGGCGATCTGTGCAAGCGGTACGTCGGGCAAGGGGAAGGCCGAGAGCAGGAAGCCCACGTCGCTCGGCCGGCGGTGCTCGGCCCCCTGGATGCACACCCAGTCGCCGTGGTGGTACGCCCAGGTGCGCTCGGCCTCGTCCCAGTGCTCGCCGCAGGCGTTGCACAGGTAGCCGACGCCGCCGGGGTCGGCCTTGATGCTCTCTTCGGTCGCCCCCTCGGGGATGTCCATGTGCTCTTCGTCCATCACCACCAACGCGCCGCAGTGGGGGCACCGGGCGGCGGCGGCCCAGACCTGCTGGCAAGCCATGGTCCCCTTGTAGATCCAGGCGCCGGCCGGGGTGCTGGCGAAGAAGTGCTTGCTGAACCGGTTGGTGCGGGTGCGCTTCTTGATCCGGTCGATGGGATCGGCCTCAGAGCCGATCATCCGCATCTTGTCGACCTCGTCGGAGAACGTGTAGCGGGCCGAGAAGACGGCGGTCGAGGTGAGCGAACCAGACCAGGAGGGCAGGATCGCCATGCCGTCGGCGAAGGTGATCCCCTTGTGGGCCGTGTCGTCGGCCCGAGGGGAGAGGTGCCGCGCGAGGCTCGGAGTGACGCGGAACATGGGGATGAGCTTTCGCCCCATGATGCGATCGGAGCTCTCCGCGTCGGGCATCTGGTAGAACACGTTGCCCGGGGCGTAGGTGCGCAGCCAACCCAGGCACGAGAGCATGGTGTTGGTTTTCGACGCCTGGTCGACGGCGCAGTACCACACCTCGCGCACCCAGGGCTGGGCCCAGGTGTCCATCACCTTGGCGGCGTAGCGCGCGAACTCGGGCCGGTAGGCCCCCGGGTGGGCTTCGGCGGCCGGCATGCGCCGGTGGCGCACGCTCCACTCGCTGGGATGGATGCGGCGCGGCTTCTTGCACCGGCGCACCACGAGCTCGGGGATGCGAAGCTCGATCTCCTTGCCCGCGGCCGCACGGCGCCATGCCGGCGGCATCCAGGGGCGCAGCCGCAACCGCAGCTGCCCCGCGGCCGGGATCCCCGGCAGCGCCGACTGAGCGGCGGCGTCAGTGGCCAGGGCCGGGCTCGCCACGCTCGCCTTCCTCGCCGGCGGACGGGTCGGACAGGTCAGACCCGTCGGACGCCTCCAAGAGCTCCTCGGCCTCGAACACCACCACCTGGGTATGGCTGCGCACCGCCTCGGTCAGGGCGGCGGCGTAGAGCTCTTCGAGCCCGGCATTGAGCTCGCCGGTGCGCCCCGGCGCGCCGCCGCACAGGTGCACGAGCTCGGGGACCCGCAGCGCGGTGAGCTGCCGCAGGGCCTCCTCCACCCGGCCGGCAAAGGCGGCCATCTGCCGCTCGTGGTCGATCACCTCCATCCAGCGCTCGTCTTCCTTGCGGTCGGCCCGCTCCTTGCCCGCCACCTCGGCCCGCAGCTTGCGAATTTCCAGGTCGGCCCGCTCTCGCTCCTGGTCGCGCTCGGCCAGGGACTGGCCGGTGAGGGGCGCGATCTTCAGCTCGTTCTTCACATAGGCCAGCAAATCCATCAGGCGCACCGACTTGTCGGTCTGCACCATCTGCAGGCGCTTGGCGTCCTCGTAGAACTTGGCCTTCGAGACCGGCAGCCGCTGCGCCTCGACGAACTCGGCGAAGGCCTCGGCGCGGTTCTTGTAGACGTCGCGGAAGTCGGGCATGACGTGGTCTGCCTATACCTTTGGGTTCTCGCGCCACGCGATGGGCTCGAACTCGTCCAGGCGAAGCCCCAGCCACTGGCCGTTGGTGGCCAGCACGCTGACGGCGCCGAGCCGGTTGCTGCGGCAGTCGTGCTCCCCCGGCAACACCCGGGTCCCCGCAAAGGGCCCGTCGCCCCGGACGGTCTCGGGCACCCGGACCCGGCTCGGCACGAAAGGCGGCCGGGAGCCGGGGCGGGCCTGGATCGCGGCGGTCTTGTAGTAGGCGAGGGCCTTCTCGTGGTCGGTCATCGCATCACCCTTCCCCGCACGGCTCAGGCGCTCCGAGCAGTGCGTGCATCGACTCATCCGTCACGTGCACCACCAAGAGACCATCTGCCAGGACCGGCGGGCCCACCACATCGAAGTCGTGGTGCCAGCCCTGCCACACCGCCTTGAGCTTGCTTGCGTCGAGAGCTGCTCTCTGGCCCTGCCGATATGCCCTCATCAGCAACCAGCACAGGTCCAGGCCCTCCAGAAACTCCGCCTCCAGAGGCTTCACCGCGGTGCGAAGCTCGGCGTCTCTGCGATCGCACTCCCGGCACCCGAACGTGGAGAGCGGCGACTTGCCGTGCTCGCAACGGGGCAACGGCAACGGGGTTCTGCTCGGGGTGTCCATAGGTTGTTCCTCCCTTCAGCCGCAATGAGCCCTTGAACCCTTGGCCGCGACAGGCCCCCTGCTGACTTCCCAGCGGGCCGATTCCCGGGCTTCCGGGTCTCCGGGATCTTCGAGCAGTGCGCGCAACCG
>JBFLZB010000299.1 GCA_040756475.1 Thermodesulfobacteriota bacterium | reverse complement strand
CCCGAACCCTCCGGGCGCACGCTGTGCGCCCCTACGCGCCCAGACGCCGGGGTTCCCTCCCCAGCGGGTCCACCCACACGATCCGGAAGAGAACCTTTTTTCTCGCCTTGGCGGCCCGCGGGGCGAGGTGCGCATGGGAAATCCCCCCTGCCTTTTCCAAGGGGGGGTCATGCGTAGCCAATTCGGACCGGGCGCACAGCCTTGACAAGCCTCATCCATCAGACCAGATTGGTCACCTCACGGACGACTCCTCTGGAGGAGACCGATGCACACTGCTGCCGTCAGCGAGCTCAAGGCGTCCCTGAGTGAGTTTCTCGCTCGGGTGAAGGCGGGCGAAGAGGTCGTGGTGACCGAGAGGGGGCGCCCGGTGGCACGCCTGGTGCCCCTGGCGCGAGCCGCCGAGGGCTTCCCGCCCCACCTGCTGGATCTGGAACGGGCCGGGCGGGTGCGGCTCGGGCAGACCCAGATCCCCGAGGATTTCTGGACCCTTCCCCGCCCACAGGACCCCAGAGCCTCCGCCCGAAGAGCCCTCCTCGCAGAGCGGGAAGACGGCCGATGAGGTTCTGGGACTCCTCGGCCGTGGTCCCTCTCTGCGTCGAGGAAGAAAGTTCCCCCATCCTTCGAGAACTGGCCCGGTCCGAAGGGGCCCTGGCGGTGTGGTGGGCCACGCCCGTGGAGTGCCAGTCCGCATTTGCACGGAGCCGTAGGGATGGCAGCCTGACCCCGGCGCAAGAAGACGATGCCAGGGCCGTTCTCCGCGCCCTGTCGGCCCTGTGGACCGAGATCCAGCCCGGCGAAGACGTCCGCGCGGTGTGCGGACGCCTCCTCCTTACCCACCCGCTTCGAGCGGCGGACGCGTTGCAGCTCTCCGCGGCCATCCTGTGGGCCGGAGGGCGCCCCAGGGGCGAGGCGTTCGTCTGTCTCGACACGCGCCTGCGCGAAGCGGCCCACAAGGAAGGTTTCCGCGTGCTTCCCGCCTTTCAGGCTCCCATGACCTAAGCGTTTGCTGCCGCCGGTGCCCTGCGGCAGCGCCCACGAGGCGCTGTTGCGGCACTGGAGATTGCCTCCACGGCAAGACCGGGGTACCGTCTTCCGGGAAGCGATCGCCCCCAAAGTTCGGTCCGGCCCCCTGAGGGGGCCGGGGAAGGCAAGACCATGAGATACCGCGTCCGACTCGTCCACACGGAGGAAGGCGTTTCTGTTTCCTGCCCGGGGCTCCCCGGCTGCTGGTCGCAGGGCAAGACGGAAGCGGAAGCCCTCGAAAACATTCGCGACGCCATACGCGACTATCTGGCCACGGCGGTGGCGTACTTCGGGGTGTAGGAACCGGACCCCCGGGGGGAGAGACCGGCGCGCTGCGGCGCGCGCACCCTTCCCCGACTTAGCCCTCCCCATCCGAGAAAATCCTCTCCCCGCGCGGTCTTGCGCGGGACCCTCCCTCCCCGGCTACGCAGTGGCACACCCGTTGCTTTAGCCCCCTGCGTACCCCCAGCACACGCGGCCGCCGGGCTCCGGCGGCTCTGAACTAACGCGCACGCCGACCATCGCAAGGAGGGATGTCCATGAGCCTCATGATCAACCAGAACATCACCGCCCTCAACGCCTGGCGAAACCTCAACAAGACCGACCGGGAGATGAGCGGCGTGATGGAGAAGCTCTCCTCCGGCCTGCGCATCAACCGCGCGGCGGACGACCCGGCCGGGCTCGTCATCTCCGAGCAGATGCGGGCTCAAGTGGTAGGACTCAAGGCAGCCGTGAAGAACTCGGAGAAGGGCGTCTCCATGATCCAGACCGCTGAGGCGGCCCTGGACAAGATGCACACCCTCCTCGACCAGATGCGGGCGCTCGCCATCGACTCGGCGAACAACGCGACCAACGACGCGAACATGCTGGCCGCGAACCAGGCCGAGATCGAAAACGCGATCGAGACGATCAACCGCATCGCCAACAACACACAGTACGGCACCAAGAAGCTTCTCGACGGAACCAACAACAACAACGCGGTCCTCTCGGACCCGGGAGGGACCGGCCTCACCAGCGACAACGTGGAGGCCTCGACGCTGGCGACCGGCACCCACTCCCTCACGATCACCGCCGCCTCGATGGCGTCCACGACCATCGGAGCGGGTACAGGGGTCGTGGTAGCGACCCCGGCCAACAACACCCTGGCTGCGGGCAACCACGTGCTCACCACCTCCGGAACCATGGACGTGGTCAGCCCGGCCAGCGCGATCACCCGAGCGAGCCTGGGGGGCACCGACTCCACCTTTACGGCCACGAGCGGCGGCATCTACACCGGCACCCAGAACACCACGTATTCCTTTACGGTCACGTCGGCCGGAGACGAGCAGGCGATCGGGGCCGCCACCGTGTCCTGGACCAACGCGGTGACCGGGCAGACGGGCACCTTGAGCGGGCTGGTGGCCGACGCGGCGGTGGGGGTCGAACATGGCGTGACCGTCGCCTTCGGGGCAGGGACCTTCGACCTTGGCGACACCTTCTCGATCGGCGTCACGGCGAGCACCGCATCGGCCACCCTGGACAACGGACCCGCCGTGAGCTTCAACCGCAGCAGCACCGCCCAGACCATGACTAGCGGCAACGGCGGCGGGGGAACCATCGACCTGGACTTCTCCGGCTACAATGGAACCGCCATCTCGGTCACCATCGTCGAGACGAAGGCTACATACAACGGAGTTCTCGACGGCGGCGACGCGGTCAGCTTCCAGGCGGGTCAGAACAACGTGAGTTTCAACACCGGCCTGGCCGAAGGCGGCACCCTGACCCTCAACTTCGGGTCCACCGTGGCCGCCGGCACCGCCGTATTCGCCAATACTGACAACTCGCTGGTCTTCCAGATCGGCGCCAACCAGAACCAAACCGTGAAGATCGCGATCCGCGACGTCTCCGCCGATCAACTGGCCAAGGGTGTGACCAACACCAGCGGCTTCAACAGCCTCTCGCAGATCGACGTGACCACGGCCCAGGGAGCCCAGGACGCTCTGGCCCTCATCGACAAGGCCATCGACCAGGTCTCGACCATCCGGGGCAACCTCGGAGCCTTCCAGAAGAACACCCTGGAAGCCAACCTGGACAACCTGCGGGTGGCAGCGGAGAACTTGCAGGCCTCCGAGTCGGTGATCCGCGATACCGACATGGCCGCCGAGATGGCCCAGTTCACCAAGTACCAGATCATGATGCAGGCCGGCACCGCCATGCTGGCCCAGGCCAACCAGGTGCCCCAGAACCTGCTGCGGCTGCTGCAAGGGTAGGGAGATTTTGGACGGGATAACGGGATGTTCGGGATAAGAAGCGGCGTAGGTCGGGGCTTGCCCCGACCTATACGGGGCGCGTCGGGGCAAGCCCC
>JBFLZB010000298.1 GCA_040756475.1 Thermodesulfobacteriota bacterium | reverse complement strand
AGGACGTGGCGGTGGCCGCGAGCACGAAGACCCACATGGGGATCTGGCGGCCGGCGATGAAGTAGTCGGAGGCGGTCTTGGCCTTGAAGAAGCCCTTGACGCCCCAGAAGAGACAGTAGGCCCAGTAGATGGCCACGAAGACGAACAACCAGAGTACGCTAGCTTCCATTGTTGGTTTACCTCCTCAGAAAGCTTCTCTGCACAGCGGGAGTTGCCTGAGCGCCGGCGGGCTGCGCCGCCGGCCTGCCGCCCCGTTCTCACCTCCTTTCCTGCTGGTCTTCGAGTTTCGGCGCCCCAGGGGGCCGTCTCCTCCATGCCCCAACCCGCGTCCCGAGGCCGCAACGGCTCCAGGGTCGCGCGTTCTCGCCTCTTCCTCCCTTCTTCCTGGGCGGGGCATGAATCGAGCGTCGGGACTTTATAACAGCATTTCATTGAGCGCAACCCCGTTGTGAGCCGTCACCTGAAAATTGCATCGCTTCCCGCCCTACACAGTTAATAGAGCCGAAGTGGGACAATCAATGTACGCAAGTTGGGTTGCTCGCTGCATTTCGACTACGCGAAAGGAAGTACAATGCCTACCGCATGACGCCAGGAGGAAGAATCGCTCTGGGGCGCCGAGTGCCCTTTCGATAGGGCTGTCCCGAGCCGGCTTCGGCCCCCGGACCGGGTTTGGGGGGCTCGTTCGGGACCCGGGGGAAGTGGTACGATAAGCACCCTCCCGACTGCCCGGGTTCCCGTCCTCCTCCCTCCCAGGGTGTCTGACCCATGTCGCGAGCCCGCAAGACCACGTCCCGGCGGCGGCGCAAGGCCCGGAGTCGATCGCGGCTCCTGCGCTGGTTTCTGGCGGCGGCTGTCGCCGCCGCCGCGGCGCTGGCCGTCTACACCGTCCTCCTCGACCGGGAGGTGCGGGAGCGGTTCGAAGGCAAGCGCTGGGCCCTGCCGGCGCGGGTGTACGCCAGGCCCCTGGAGCTCTACCCGGGGGCACCGGTAGCGGCGGAAGCTCTGGTGCGGGAGCTGGAGCTGCTGCGGTACCGAAGGGCCTCGGATGTTCGGGAGCCCGGGACCTACGGCGTACGCGGCGGCGAGGTCCGGGTGCACACCCGCCCGTTTTCGTTCTGGGAAGGCCCGGAGCCGGGCCGGGTCCTGGCCCTGTCCTTCGGCGGGGACGCAGTGGCGGCGGTGCGCGACGCTGCCACCGGCGCGTCGGTGGCCCTGGCCCGTCTGGAGCCCCTGACGATCGCGAGCATCTACCCGGCCCACCAGGAGGACCGCACCCTCGTGAGGCTCGGCGAGGTGCCGGAGCTCCTGGTGAAGGCCCTGATCGCCGTGGAGGACCGCTCCTTCCGCGCCCATCGGGGCATCGACCCGAAGGCGGTAGCCCGGGCTGCGGCAGCGAACCTGCGGGCGGGAGGGGTGGTGCAGGGGGGGAGCACGCTCACCCAGCAGCTCGTAAAGAACTTCTACCTCACCTCGGAGCGGACCCTGCGGCGCAAGGCCAACGAGGCCCTCATGGCGCTCTTGCTGGAGCGGCGCTACGGGAAGGACGAGATCCTCGAGGCCTACGTGAACGAGGTGTACCTGGGGCAGGACGGGCCGCGCTCGGTGCACGGCTTCGGGCTGGCCAGCCGCTTCTACTTCGACCGGCCGCTGGCGGAGCTCGATCTGCCCCGGATCGCGCTCCTGGTGGGGCTGGTGCGCGGCCCCTCCCTGTACGACCCCCGGCGCCAGCCCGAGCGCGCCCGAGCCCGGCGGGACCGGGTGCTGGAAATCCTGGCCCGCCAGGGGGTCGTTTCCCCGGCGGACGAGCGCCGGGCGCGGGCGGCCCCCCTGGGGGTGGCGCCCGAGCCCCCCACGGGTGGGGCGCGCCATCCCGCCTTCGTGGACCTGGTGCGCCGCCAGCTCTCCCGGGACTACCGGGAGGAGGACCTGCGCACCGAGGGGCTGCGGATCTTCACGACGCTGGACCCCATGGTGCAGGAAGCGGCGGAGGCCGCCTTGTCCCGCGGCCTGGCGGCCCTGGGGGACGGGGAGCTCCAGGGGGCCGTGGTGGTGGCGGACCCCCGCTCCGGGGAGGTGCTCGCCGCGGTCGGCGGCCGCGCGCCCCGGGACGCCGGGTTCAACCGGGCGCTGGACGCGGTGCGGCCCGTGGGCTCCCTGGTCAAGCCCGCGGTCTACCTGGCGGCCTTGTCCGAGCCGCAGCGCTACACCCTGGTGACCCCGGTGGACGACTCCCCCCTGGAGCTCTCGCTCCCTGCCGGGCCCTGGGCGCCCCGGAACTTCGACCGGGCCTTCCACGGCCGGGTCCCCCTGTACCAGGCCCTGGTGCACTCCTACAACGTGGCCACGGTGCGGCTGGGGCTCGACGTGGGGCTCGACCCGGTACGGCGGGCGCTCTCGGCGCTCGGGGTGGAGCGGGAGGTGCGCGCCTACCCATCCCTGCTCCTGGGGGCGTTCTCCCTGACCCCACTGGAGGTGACCCAGATGTACCAGACCCTGGCGGGAGGCGGGTTTCGGGCGCCGCTGCGCGGCATCCGCGAGGTGCTCACTGTCGCCGGGGAGCCCCTGGCGCGCTACCCCCTGACCGTGGAGCGGGCGGCGGATCCCCGAGTGGTGTACCTGGTGGATGCGGCGCTGCGCCGGGTGCTCGAAGAGGGTACCGGGAGGTCGGCCCGGGGTCTGCTTCCGCCGGGGCTCGTGGCGGCCGGCAAGACCGGGAGCACGGGGGATCTTCGCGACAGCTGGTTCGCCGGGTACACCGCCGATCGGGTGGCGACCGTATGGGTGGGCCGCGACGACAACGCGCCGACCGATCTGACCGGGGCCACCGGGGCGCTGAGGATCTGGGTTGACCTGATGGGGCGTGCCGGGGCCGCTTCCCTGGGCGGGGCGGCCCCCGATGGCGTCGAGTGGGCCCGGGTGGATCCGGCCACCGGTGAGCGAGGAGGCGCGGGCTGCGGGGAGTGCGTGGAGCTCCCCTTCCTGGCGGAGAGCGCCCCAGCTCCCCCCGCCCCCGGGGCTTCCGAACGGGGGTTCGGGGCGGCGGTGGACTGGGTCCGGAGGCTCTTCCAATGAGGTATGCCCACATCATCTTCCTGCTCGTTCCCCTGGTTCTCGCCGCGGGGTGCGCCGGGCTCCCCTTGGAGCGCAGGCCGTCGGGGACCGCCGAGGGGGCCCAAGGGCGCGTTGCCGAGAGCCGGGGCCTGGAGCTCCCCGGGGGGGAGGCACCGGCCGGGGTGCCGGGGGTCCAAACCGGAGCCCCGGCCGGCCCGCCTCCTGTCCGGGAGAACCCGGCGGTGGTGGCGCTTCGGGACACGGCCGCGGAGAAGAGCCGAGCCGGCCCGCGCGGCGCCGCCGCCGCGGCCCCGGCGCGCGCCCGA
>JBFLZB010000297.1 GCA_040756475.1 Thermodesulfobacteriota bacterium | reverse complement strand
TCGAGGGCTGCCCGTTCGCGGCGGGGGTCGGGGCCTCGGTGGGGGTCGGGGCCTTGCCCTCCGGACCACCCGGGGGGCGGGCCTCGTCCGGACCCTCGGGCTCGGGCGGCTTCGGAAGAAGTTCCCCCTCGGGCAGCGGCTCGGGCTCCCCAGGGGAAACCCCGGCCTCCTCCCCGGCTCGCGCGATCCGGGCGATCACGTCCCCCACGGCGGCCACGTCCCCGTTCCCCCGCAGGAGCTCGGCCACGGTTCCATCCCAGAAGCTTTCGAGCTCCATCACCGCCTTGTCGGTCTCGATCTCCGCGAGCACGTCCCCCTCGCGCACCCGGTCCCCCGGTCCCACCTTCCACTCCACGATCCGCCCCTCCTCCATGGAGTCGGTGAGCTTTGGCATGGTGATGTCGATGGGCATGGCAGGGCTCCGGCAGGTTGTTCGTGGCAAGTTGCGGGTTGGCGTCCGGACCGATCCGACCGATCCGACCGATCCGACGGATCCGACGGATCCGACGGATCGGACCCGTCGCGCTTCACGTCTCACGTTTCACGCGTCACGTCTCACGCGTCCACGACCCGCCTTGCGGCGGCGGCGATCTTCGCGGGATCGGGGATGCAGGCCTGCTCCAGCTCCCTTGCGTACGGTGCCGGGATGTCCTCGCCCGAGACCCGAACGATGGGGGCTTCGAGCTCCCAGAAGACCCGATCGCAGAGGCCCGCCACGAGATCCGCCCCGATCCCGCAACGGGGCCAGCACTCCTCCACCACCACCGCCCGCCGGGTCCTGGCCACCGACGCCGCCACCGTGTCCCAGTCCAGGGGACGCAGGCTCAAGAGGTCCACCACCTCCGCCGAGATCTCGTCGGCCTCCAGCGCTTCGGCGGCCTCCAGGGCGAGCCGCGCCATGCGGCCGTAGCCGACGAGGGTCACGTCCTCCCCCGGCCGCACCACCTCCGCCCGGCCCAGGGGCAGGGGCTCCAGGCCCTCGGGCACCTCGCCCTTGTCGTTGTATAGCCCCTCGTGCTCCAGGAAGAGCACCGGGTCGTCATCGCGGATCGCGGCCAGCAGGAGCGCCTTGGCGGTCCGAGGTGTCGAGGGGTAGACCACCTTGAGGCCCGGAAAGTGGGAAAAGACCGCCTCGAGACTATGGCTGTGCTGGGCGCCGAGCTGGTGGCCGCCCCCTCCCGGGGCCCGGATGGTCACCGGCATGGGGCACTGACCCCCGAACATGAAGTACATCTTCGCCAGGTGGTTCACGATCTGGTCGAAGGCCACCAGGGCGAAGTTCACGGTCATGAGCTCCGCCACCGGGCGCAGCCCCCCGAGGGCCAGCCCCACGGCCGTGCCCACGATCGCGGCCTCGGAGATGGGGGTGTCGAGCACCCGCCGGGGCCCGAACTCCTGGAGGAGCCCCTGGGTGACCTTGAAGGACCCTCCGTACTCCGCCACGTCCTCCCCGAAGAGGAGCACGTCGGGGTCCCGGGCCAGCTCCTCCCGGAGGGCCTGGTTCAGGGCTTCGCGATAGGTAAGGACGGGCATGGCGCGAGCTCCGGAGCAGAAGGGTCGTCCGACGCGTCGGACAGGTCAGACGGGTCCGACGGGTCGGACCCGCTCGGGCCAGCGGGTTGGGTGGTGCCAGGGCGGACCGTGCGCAACCGCCTATGGCCTCACGTACACGAGCTTCCTCGCCTCTTCCAGGGAGAGCTCGCGGCCCGCCTCGGCTACGGCCACGGCGGCCTCGATGGCCTCGCGCACCTCGGCGTCGAGGCCGTCGAACTCCTCGTCGGGAACTTCGAAGTCGTGCCGGATCTGGCCCCGGAGCTTCTCCAGCACGTCGCGGCCGCGCCAGAACTCCACCTCTTCCTTGGAGCGGTAGGTGGCCGGGTCGCTCATGGAGTGTCCCCGGTAGCGGTAGCACCGGGCCTCGATGAACGTGGGGCCCTCCCCCCGGCGGGCCCGGGCCACGGCGCGCTCGGCTGCGGAGACCATCTTGAAGAAGTCCATGCCGTCCACCGCCTCGGCGGGCATTCCGTAGACCGAGGCCTTCCTGGCCAGGTTCCGCTCGGCGCTGGAACGCTCCACGCTCGTGCCGATGGCGTACTCGTTGTTCTCGCACACGAAGACGATGGGGAGCTTCCACAGCCCCGCCATGTTCAGGGCCTCGTGGTACACGCCCTGGTTGGTGGCGCCGTCGCCGAAGAAGCACACCACCACCTGGTCTCCCTCCCGGTACTTGACCGAGAGCCCCAGCCCCACCGCCACGGGGCACTCCCCGGCCACGATGGCGTAGCCCCCGTGGAAGTTGCGCTCCCGGTCGTAGAGGTGCATGGAGCCCCCCAGGCCCTTGCAGCACCCGTCGGAGTGCCCGTAGAGCTCGGCCATGACGGCGCCGGGGTCGGTGCCCCGCACCAGGAGGTAGACGTGGTCCCGGTAGCTCCCCAGCACGTGGTCGTCGGGCCGCAGGGGCCACAGCGCCCCCACCGCCACGGCCTCCTCGCCGGTGTACAGGTGCGAGAACCCCCCCATCCGGCCCTTCTGGTAGAGCTCGGCCACCTTGGTCTCGAAGGCCCGGGCGAGCCGCATCTGGCGGTAGGCCCGAAGGACTTCCTGCCGGTTCATCGGAGTTCCTCCCTCGCGCTTCCCCCCGGGGCCCCCCGGCCCCCGCTCCGGTGCGCCGCCACAGTCTACCCGAGGAGAGCCGGGCGTCGAGGAGGGGCAGTCGCGCAGAGCAGGTCCGAGGCAGAGCCTCGGGATCGGTCGCTCCCTTCCGTCTCAGGGATCGCGCAGGGTCCCGTAGGGCCCGAACCGCATGTGCCGGGTGTCGACCCGGAGCGACCAGAGCACCCGGTCCCGGAAGTGCCGCAGGAGGCGCACGTCGGCTTCGGGGCCGAGCTCCCGCGCCCAAACGACCTTGGCGCCCTCGATGTGGGCCCGGTTGTAGACCCACTCGTCGTTGCGGTCGGGGCTGGGAGGTGGGCCGCGCACCAGCACCAGGTGGCGCCCGTCCATGGTCTCCAGGCGGGAAGCGATCTCGGCCCGGTGCTGGCTCCAGATCTTGGGGTGGACTCCCGAAGTCGCGTAATGGGCGTGCACGCCCGCGCCCACCGTGAACGTGGCCAGGGCTGCCGCAAGGAGGCCCCCGCCCAGGAGCCGCCCGCGGGCGCGGCCCCTCCACCGCCAGGTTCCCAGGCGCCGCAGACCCTGCACCGCCAGGAGCAGGATCAGGGGCGCCACCGGTGCGTAGTAGTGGGGAAACCCCGCCACCGTGGCCGCGTTGGCCGCGGCCACGAGCAGGAAGGTGCCGGCGGCGAACAGCGTCCAGCGCTGCCGGCGCGACCCCCACAGCCCCGCCAGAAAGGGCAGGGTAAGGGCGGGGCCGAGGTAGAAACTCCAGAGCCACCGGTA
>JBFLZB010000296.1 GCA_040756475.1 Thermodesulfobacteriota bacterium | reverse complement strand
GCGGTTGGGGCTGGCCCTGGGCCCCGGGGCCCCCCGCTCGCCGCGGGGCCGCCTCCGCGTCGGCGGCTCCGATGGGCTCCATCCCGAGCCGGGAGAGCTTCTCGATGAGGCAGCCCCGCGCCGCCGGGTGCACCGCCGCCACCAGGGCGCGCGCCCCGACCAGGGCCGGCCGCACCGGGGTCTCCTGCTGCCCCGCCGCGGCGTCCAGGGGGACCGCGAACCAAAAGGTGGAGCCCCGGCCCTTCGTGCTGGTGAACCCGATCTCGCCTCCCATCGCCTCCACCAGCCGCCGGCAGATCGCCAGGCCCAGGCCGCTGCCGCCGAATCGCCGGGTGGTGCTGGCGTCGCCCTGGGCGAAGTCCTGGAACAGGCGCTCCTGCGCCGGCTCCGGGATGCCGACGCCGGTGTCCTCCACTTCGACCCGGAGCGGCACCTTCCCCGCTGCCGCCCCGGCCAGGCGCGCCCGCACGGCCACGTGACCCCGCCCGGTGAACTTGACGGCGTTGCCCACCAGGTTGAGCAGGATCTGGCGCAGGCGCCCCGGGTCGCCGCGCGCCCGGGACGGCACCTCGGGCTCCACCACGCAGCACAGCTCGAGCCCCTTGGCCCAGGCGGCCTCGGCCTGGAGGTGCACCGTGTCCTCCACGGCGTTTCGCAGGGCGAACTCCACCGACTCCAGGGCCACCCCGGCGGCCTCGAACTTGCTGAGGTCGAGGATGTCGTTGACGATGCCCAGCAGGAGCTTGCCCGAGAGCCGGATCGCGTCCACGCACTCGCGCTGCTCGGGGTCCAGGGCGGTGCCGTCCAGGACCTGGGCCATGCCCAGCACCCCGGCCAGGGGGGTGCGGATCTCGTGGCTCATGTTGGTCAGGAACTGGCTCTTGGCCTCGACGGCGGCCTGGGCCTCGTCCCGAGCCTGGCGGAGCTCGGCCTCGGCCTCCTTGGTCGCCTGGATGTCGGTGGCGGTGCCGAACCAGCGCACCACCCGACCTTCCGCGTCCGAGACGGGTACGCCCCGGGAGAGGTGCCACCGGTACCCGCCGTCCTTCATCCGCACGCGGTGCTCCACCTCGTAGACCGTCCCTTGGGCCACGGCCTCCTCCCAGGCCTGCACCGTCTTGGCCTCGTCGTCGGGGTGGAGCACGGGCGCCCAGACCCAGGAGCCGTCCGGCTGCGTGGAGATACCCCCGTACTGGAGCACCCGCCGGTTGTAGTAGTCGACCGTGCCGTCCGGCAAGGCGGTCCAGACCAGCTGGGGCAGGGCATCGGCCAGGATGCGCAGGCGGCGCTCGCTTTCTCGGATCAGGGCCTCGGCCTGCCGCTGCGCGGTGACATCGAGGAGCGCGCCGACGAGCTTCGCCGGACGGCCCGCAGCGTCCGGCACCACCTGGGCCGCCGAGCGCAGGGTGCGCACGGTGCCGTTGGGCAGCACGATCCGGTACTCGTGCTCCATGTCCCGCCCCGAGCCCGCCGACCGCCGCACCGCGGCCACCAACCCATCTCGGTCGTCCGGGTGCACGCGGGCCAGGACCGCCTCGAGGGTGGGCCGGAACGCGTCCGGATCGACCCCGAAGATCCGGTAGCACTCCGGTGACCACCACCCCGCATCTTCGACCAGGCTGCGCTCCCAGGTGCCCAAGTGGGCGACCCGCTCGGCCAGCATGTAGCGTTCCCAGCTGGCGCCCAGCTCGGCCTCCAGGCGTTTGCGCTCGGAGATGTCTTGGAGCATGGGGAGCAGGCACTGGGGCGCCCCCTTCGCGTCCCGCATGACGCTCACCGAGAGGCTGGCCCAGATCGGCGCCCCTTCCTTGGGGAGGTAGCGCTTCTCGGTGCGGTAGACGTCGAGCTCGCCGTCGATCAGCGCGCGCACCTGGCCCAGGTCGCGCTCCAGGTCCTCCGGGTGGGTGAGCTCCTGCCAGCGCCGGGCGAGCAGCTCGGGCTGCGTGTAGCCCAGCAGGCGCTGGAGCGCCGGGTTCACCCGCAGGAAGCGGCCGTCGAGGTCCACCAGGGCCACGCCCCCGGGGGCCTGCTCGAAAATTTCGCGGAAGTTGCGCTCGCTCTCGGCCAGGGCCGCCTCGGCTCGCCCTCGCTCGGTGACGTCGAGGACCTGGGAGAGGACCGAAGCCAACCGCCCCTGGCTGTCGTAGATGGCCGAGCTGTACCACTCGCAGAGGAGGATCGAGCCGTCCTTGCGGTAGTTGCGGTTGGCGTGGCGGCTGCGCGGGCTCGTGCCGTCCAGGAGCGCCGCACACATCCGTCGCACCGCCTCGGCGTCGTGCTCGTGCACCCAGCGCAGCTCTTCGAGGGCGCGGCCGGTCACGTCGGCCGCGGTCCAGCCGAACATCCTCTCCGCGCCCCTCGACCAGCGAAGGATGCGAAAGTCCGGGGCGAACTCGATCACCGCCAGGGGCGAGTTGTCCAGGTGGGCCTCCAGGCGCTGCCGGGAGGCGGCGAGCTCCTCCCGCGCCAGGGTCTCCCCGGTCACGTCCCGCAGGAGCCAGCGCAGCCCCGCTGGCGCCCCGCGGGAGCCGCCGCTGCGTGCCACGGTGAGCGCGGCGGGGAACGGCTCGCCCCGGCGCGGTTGCAGGCGAAGCTCCCAGCGCAGGGGGTGGTCGGCCTCGGCCGCCCCGGACAGGCGGGTGCGAAACTCCCGCACTGCGTCCCGGGGCACGAAGAGCGCCACGGGCTTGCCCACCAGTTGGCCGGGCCGCAGGCCCAGGAGCTCGCCGGCCGCCCGGTTGGCCTCGCGGATCAGCCCCTGGAGGTCGGTGACCAGGTAGCCGTCGGGGGCGAGCTGGAAGAGCTCGCGGTAGCGGCGCCGCTCGTCGTCGAGCTCCTGGCGCGCCGCCAGGAGCTCCTGGGCCTCCCGGAGCTCGGTGTCGGCCACCCGGAGCTCCTCCAGCGCGGTCTCCAGCTCCTCGAACACCCCCTGCGCCACCCGGGCGATCTGCTCGGGGTCCTCCTCGGCGAGGCGGCGCAGCCCCTCCACCCGCCGCAGCAGGGCCTCCACCTCCGGGGGGTGCGCGGGTCGCGGCGCCGCCGTCATCTGCCCTCTCCTCCCCCGTCGGGGAGCTCGTCTTGCCCCGCCCCCTTCCGCTCTTCCATGACCAGGATCGCGCCGCTGCGCTCGTCCCGGTGATCGAGCAGGGGCGTGATGGTGATCCGGCAGCCGATCTTCCGGCAACGGCGGTTGACCGCCGCGAGCACCACCTCCTGATAGTCCGACGCCCCCGCGGCCACGCCCCGCAGGGGCCCCTTGAGCCGTTCCACCGGCAGTCCGATGTCGATCCGTGTGGGTTCGCACAGCGGCTGAGCGCACAAGAAAGCGGCCGTTTTCCCCGTAGGGGCGCACAGCGTGCGCCCGCCGTCGCGCCCACCCCGAACCCTCCGGGCGCACGCTGTGC
>JBFLZB010000295.1 GCA_040756475.1 Thermodesulfobacteriota bacterium | reverse complement strand
TGAATCTCCTCACCCAGGAAACCTCCATCAAGCGCGGTACCCAGACCAAGCGCCGCCGCGCAGGCTGGGATGACGCCTATCGCCTCAAAGTGCTGGCTGGCTAAGGTTTTTATGTGCGATCGCCCTGAATCGCCCGCGTTGGCGCGGGGCGGCGGGGCGGCCTAGCTGCCCAGCCGCTTGCCGGCCTAGCCCGCGGGAGCGGGAGACTCCCTCAAGTTTGCCGAGAACCGTCCCGATAAGCGCCACGCCGGGGGGCACGGACGACACCCCCATCCCACGGAGGCGGCCCCCCATGTCCCTCAAGGCCAAGCTCGCCCTGCTCGTCTCGATTCTGGTCGCCGTGCCCGTCCTCGGAGGCGGGGCGACGGCGTACCTCGTGACCCGCCACCACGCCATGGAGCAGATGCGCAAGGAGATCGACACCCTGGCCCGCATGGCCCTGGGCATGTGCCGCAGCTACCACGAGGCCACGGGAGCCGGGGCGCCGAGCGCCTCCCTGCGGGAGGCCCTGCTCTCCGTGCGGGTGGGCGACACGGGGTACCCCTTCGCCCTGGCCCAGGACGGCATGACGGTGCTCCACCCCGCCCTGGAGGGCAAGAACCTGCGGGGCGTCAAGGACGCCCGGGGCAAGCCGTTCATGGACGAGATGCTCTCCATCCGGGACGGGTGGGTCGAGTACTGGTGGCAGAACCCCGGGGAGAAGGAGGCCCGCAGGAAGGTGTCGCGGGTGGTGACCTTCGAGCCCTGGGGTTGGGTCATCGGAGTGGGGAGCTACGAGGAGGAGTTCCTGGGGGCCGCCCGCACACTGCGCCTGTACACCCTGGCGGGCTGCGCCGTGCTCGTCTCCCTGGCGGTGGGGATCGCCTTCCTCTTCGCCCGGGGCGTCGGCGAGCCGGTGCGCAAGCTCTCCGAAGCCTTCGAGCGCCTCGCCAAGGGGGACCTCACCGCCGACGTGGACATCCGGCGCCGCGACGAGTTGGGCCGGCTCGCCGCCTCCTACCGGGAGATGCGCCACGAGCTCGGCGCGCTCATCCGCCGCGTCTCGGACGCCTCGGGCACCGTGGCCGGCGAGGCCCAGCAGATCTCGGCCACGAGCCAGCAGGTCGCCGCAGGGGCACAGAACCAGAGCGCCAAGGCGAGCGAGGTCGCGGCCGCGGTCGAGGAGGTCTCCTCTACGGTCCTCGAGGTGAGCCGCAACGCCCAGGAGGTGGCCCAGGGGGCCCAGCAGATGTCCGACGTGGCCCGGGAGGGCGAGGGCATCCTCACCGAGAGCCTCGCCCGGATGGAGGGAATTGCCCACATGGTGGAGGACCTCTCCGGGATCATCGAGGGCCTCGGGAGCAAGTCCGAGGCCATCGGGGCGGTGATTCGGGTGATCGACGACATCGCCGACCAGACGAATCTGCTGGCCCTCAACGCCGCCATCGAGGCCGCCCGGGCCGGAGAGCACGGCCGGGGCTTCGCGGTAGTGGCCGACGAAGTGCGAAAGCTCGCGGAAAAGACCACCAAGGCCACCAAGGAGGTGGAGGCCACGATCCAGGCCATCCAGGGAGAGACCCGCCAGGCGGTCTCCGCGACGGCGCAGGGGAAGGCCCAGGCAGAGGAAGCCCAGGGCGTGTTCCACCGCTCCGGAGAGGCCTTCCAGGCCATCCTGACCCGGGTGAGCGAGGTCAGCCAGATGGTGGGCCAGATCGCGGTGGCCGCGGAGCAGCAGTCCGCCGCGGTGGAGCAGATGTCCACCAACATCGAGGGCATCGCCACCGTGAGCCATGAAGTGGCGACCCAGACGAGCGACCTCTCCCGAACCTCCCAGGCCTTGGCCCAGGAAGCCCATGAGCTCCAGGACGCGGTGGGGCGATTCCGACTGGCCTGAGCGGGGGCCGCCCGAAGCGGTTGCCCGGGGCGGGGCGGGGGAAGTACCATGGCTCCGCACTCCGGGGGGAGGAGGCGGTCACGCGTGCAGAAGATCCTGGTCTTCCAGCGCAATCGGATGGGAGAGGGCAAGGTGGCGGCGGTGCGAGAGCTGCGCCCGGATCTGGCGCTACGGGTGGTGGACGTGGAAGGGCCCTTCCCTCCCCTCGTGGACGAGCCCCAGGCCCATTTCCCCGAGGACCTCGACGCGCTGCTCTCCGAAGCCGACCTCGTGCTCGACCACCTCTACCACCCCGACCTCACGGGTCACCTCCTGGACCGGTGTGAGGCAGCTGGGGTGCCGGTCGTCGCCTCGGGCCGCAAGCTCACCCGAGCCCATACGCCGGTCACCTGCTGCACCCTGGGGAAGATCGCGGAACTGGGGGAGTACGCGCAGTCCTTTGGCGCCCCCGAGTTCGAGGTGGACCTGGCCCAGGGGCGCATCGCCGCGGTGCGCGTGCTTCGGGGAGCGCCCTGCGCGGCCACCTGGAAGGCCGCCGAGGCCGTCGTGGGGCTGGGCGCGGGGGAAGCCGCCGCACGCATGGGCCTGGAGACCCAGTTCCACTGTTACGCCAAGGCCAACCCCAACGTCTTCCTCACCAACCCCCTCCACGTGGCCGGCGAGGTGCATGCGGCCGCGTTGGCCAAGGCCCTGCGGGCCGCCGGCCGCTCGGCCAGCGAAACAGGGCCCGAGGCGTAAGCCCCGGGCCCCGGTGTCCCCGCCCCCCGGGGGGTCGGGCCCGCTACCGCTCCCGCTCCTCGGCTTCGAGGCCCCGCTCCTTCATGCACGCTACGAGGCTCTTGGCGTCTTCGGAGGCGATGTGGATGAGCAGATCGCGCTCGTTGCCGCGGCGGCTGGGCAGGTACGCGGAGTTGAGAACCTCGTGCCCGAGCTTGCCCACGCACTCCAGGGCCGCCACCATCTTTTCCGGGGTGGAGCAGTGCCGCACGATCACGCGGGAGCCCGCCTCGCCGATGCCCAGGAGGGGGTTCAGGACGAGGTAGAAGAAGTCGTTGGTCGTGAGGATGCCCACCACTCGGCCGTCCTCCACCACGGGGAGAGACCCGACCCGGCGCTCCTGGGCCAGGCGCACCGCGTTCTCCACGGTGGTCTCGGGAGCGACGGTCAACACGTCCCTCTGCATGATCTCCTTTACCGTGAGCTTGGCGAAGAGGTAGTGGATCTCGTGCAGGCTCAGGCTCGTTGCCATGGAGGGTGAGGCCCGCAGCACCCGGTCCTTGGTAATGATCCCCACCAGCTTGCCCGCGTCCACCACCGGGAGGCGCTCGATCCGCTTCTCCTTCATGATCTTGGCGGCTTCGAGGACCGGAGTGTCGCTGGCGATGGTGACCACGGGGCTCGACATGATGTGGCGTACGCGCATGAAATCCCTCCTGGCAATAGGTCTCCGAAAGCTCTTTCCGATACACGGGCGGGCGACATCTTAGCCGACTTCGGCGGCGGAGCAAACGCTTCGCTGGGCCCTCGATCCACCGCCTGGGTGGTAAGCGGGGTCCGGGAGCCCCTGCGCTCCGCCGCTGGCCAGGAAGGGCGAGTGTCGCGGAGCCCAGGAGGGGCGGGAGCGACCCCGCAATCCGCGGCAATTGGAGGAG
>JBFLZB010000294.1 GCA_040756475.1 Thermodesulfobacteriota bacterium | reverse complement strand
TGGGCGGCGTAGAGCGCCCGTTGGGCGTCGAGGACGGCGAGGTAGCTGTCGACCCCGCCCCGGTAGCGGGCGTCGGAGAGGCGGTGGGTAACGGCCGCCGCCTCCACCAAGGCCTCCTGGGCGGCGAGCAGGTCGCCCAGGGTGCCGCGCTCGGCCAGGGCGTCAGCCACCTCCCGGAAGGCGTCCTGGATGGCCTTCTCATACCGGGTCAGCGCGATCTCCCGGTCGGCCTCGGCCACCGCGAGGTTGGCCTGGTTGGCTCCGGCGGTGAAGAGGGGGACAGTGATTTGAGGGAGGAAGCTCCAGGTCCGGGCCCCCCCGTCGAAGAGCCCGGAGAGCTCGTCGCTTCCGAGCCCCAGGGAGGTCGTGAGCGTAATCCGGGGAAAGAACGCCGCGCGGGCGGCCCCGATGTTGGCGTTGGCGCTGCGCAGCTCGTGCTCCGCCTGGAGGATGTCGGGGCGGCCCTGGAGGACCTCCGAGGGCAGCCCCGGCGAGAGGTCCTGGAGCACGGTGACGGCGCCGAGCTCGTCCGGGAGGAGTTCGGGGCCCATCCCCGTTCCCACGAGGAGCTGGAGGGCGTTTCGATTCTGGGCCACCCGGGCGGTGAAGCGGGCGATGTCGGCCCGCGCTGTCTCCACGCTCGTCTGGGCCTGGCGCAGGTCGAGCTCGGAGGCGATGCCGAGCTCGGCGCGCCGGCGGATGAGCCCGTAGGACGCCTCCTGGGAGGCGAGGGTGTCGCGGGCGAGCCGCAGGCGCTCCTGGTCCGCCGCGAGGGCCAGGTACCGCACGGCCACCTCGGAAAGCAGGCTAATCTGGACGCTGCGCTTGGCCTGCTCGGTGGCGAGGAACGCTTCGAGGCCCCGGTGCTCGAGGCTGCGGACCCGGCCGAAGAGGTCGAGCTCGTAGCCCGCCACGCCCCCTCCCACGGTGTACTGCCGGGCGATCGTGGACTCGCCGGTGGGCGAGAGGTCGGCCGGAATTCGCTGGGCCAAGGCGGCACCCGCGGCGTGGACCGCGGGAAAGAGCTCGGCGCGCTGAATCCGATACTGGGCCCGGGAGCGCTCGAGCTGGAGGGCGGCCACCCGCAGGTCCCGGTTGTTCTCCAGGGCGAGCTCCAGGAGAGCCCGGAGCTTCTCGTCGACGAAGAAGCGCTGCCACGCGAGTTCGGCCGGGGCCGGGGCGCCGGGCTCGACCGCGGCATACGCCGGCCCGCTCGGCCAGGCGGGCGCGACCGGCGCCTCGGGCCGGGCGTACTCGGGCGCCAGGGTGGCGCAGCCCCAGAGGGCAAGGGCCAGGCAGGAGGCGAGGGCGGGGAGGAGGGGGGCGGAAGCTCGCCTCATCTCAAGGCACCTCCGGGGACGGAGCCAGGCCGGCGGGGGCGTCGGCCGCGGCGGGCTGCCTGGCCGGGAAGAGCCGGCGCACCACCACGAAGAAGACCGGCACGAGGAAGAGCCCGAGCGCGGTGGCGGTGACCATGCCGCCCACCGTACCGGTGCCGATGGCGTTCTGGGCGCCGGAGCCGGCCCCCTTGCTCACGGCCAGGGGGAAGACCCCGATGCCGAAGGTGAGCGCAGTCATCAGGATGGGCCGCAGGCGAAGCCGCGCGCCTTCCAGGGTGGCCTCGATCAGCCCCACGCCGCGTTCCATCTGCTCCTTGGCGAACTCCACGATGAGGATGGCGTTGCGGGCCGAGAGGCCGATGGTGGTGAGGATGGCGATCTGGAAGTACATGTCGTTGGCGAAGCCCCGGGACGTGGCGGCGAGCACCGACCCCACGATCCCCAGGGGAACGACCAGCATGACCGAGAAGGGCACCGCCCAGCTCTCGTACAGGGCCGCCAGGCACAGGAACACCACCAGGAGCGAGATGGCGTAGAGGGCGGGCGCCTGGGCGCCGGCCCGGCGCTCTTCGTAGGAGAGGCCGGTCCACTGGAAGCCGATGCCCGGCGGGAGCTCTCCGGCCATCTTCTCCATCTCGGCCATGGCCTCCCCGGAGCTTCGGCCGGGGGCCGCCTGGCCCAGGATCTGGATCGACGGCGTGCCGTTGTAGCGCTCGAGCCGCGGCGAGCCGTACTGCCACCGGCCGGCGGCAAAGGCCGAGAAGGGCACCATCTCGCCCCTGCGGTTGGGGACGTACCAGCGGCCGATGTCCTCGGGAAGCATCCGGTACGGGGCGTCGGCCTGGACGTACACCTTCTTGACCCGTCCGTCCTGGATGAAGTCGTTTACGTAGGTGCTGCCCCAGGCGGTGGCGAGCACGCTGTTCACGTCGGCCAGGGAGACCCCCAGTGCCCCCGCCCGGGCGTCGTCGATGTCGAGCTTGAACTGGGGGGTGTCCTCCTGCCCGTTGGGGCGCACCGCCACGAGCTTGGGGTTGCGGGCGGCCATGCCCAGGAGCTGGTTGCGCGCCTCCATCAGCCCCGCGTGCCCCAGGCCCGCCCGGTCCTGGAGCTGGAGGTCGAAGCCGTTGGCCTGCCCGAGCTCGACCACGGCGGGCGGGGTGAAGGCAAAGGCCAGGGCGTCGCGGAAGCGGGAAAACGCCCCCATGGCGCGGCGGGCCACGGCGCCCGCCCGAAGCTCCGGGTCCCGCCGGAGCTCCCAGTCCTTGAGCTTGACGAAGGCGAGCCCCATGTTCTGGCCCCGGCCGGCGAAGCTAAAGCCCGTGACGGCCATCACGGCCTCAACGGCCCGCACCTCCCCCTCCAGGAAGTGGCGCTCCAGGTCCTGGATCACCTGGAGGGTGCGCTCCTGGGTCGCGCCGGCCGGAAGCTGCACCTGGCAGACGATGAAGCCCTGGTCCTCGTCGGGCAGGAAGGCCGTGGGGAGCCGCAGGAGGAGCACGGCCATGGCGGCCACGATGCCGCCGTAGAGGACCAGGTAGCGCCCCGGCCGCCGGACCATCCGGCCCACCGCGCTCTGGTAGCCCCGGCTGCTCCGGTCGAACCACCGGTTGAACCACCGGAAGAACCCCCGAAACCACCCGGTCTCGGCGGCCACGTGCCCCTTGGCCACGGGCTTCAGGAGCGTGGCGCACAGCGCCGGGGTGAGGATCATGGCCACCATCACCGAGAGCAGCATGGCGGTGACGATGGTGATGGAGAACTGCCGGTAGATGACGCCCGTGGAGCCCCCGAAGAAGGCCATCGGGAGGAAGACCGCCGCCAGCACGAGCGCGATTCCCCACAGGGCCCCGGTGATCTGCCCCATGGACTTGATGGTGGCCTCCCGGGGCGGCAGCCCCTCCTCGGTCATGATCCGCTCCACGTTCTCCACCACCACGATGGCGTCGTCCACCAGGAGCCCCACCGCGAGCACCATGGCGAACATGGTGAGCGTGTTGATGGAGTACCCCCCGGCGGAGAGCACGCCGAAGGTCCCGAGGAGGACCACCGGCACGGCGATGGTGGGGATGAGCGTGGCGCGAAAGTTCTGGAGGAAGAGGAACATCACGAGGAAGACGAGGACGATGGCCTCCACGAGGGTCTTCACCACCTCCGTGATGGAGATCTTGATGAAGGGCGTGGTGTCGTAGGGGTAGACCACCGCCATGCCCGGCGGGAA
>JBFLZB010000293.1 GCA_040756475.1 Thermodesulfobacteriota bacterium | reverse complement strand
CCTGGGCGCGGCCCTGGCGGTGGTCCTCGCCGTGAGCTGGTTCCTCGCCCGGTCGCTGGCGGCGCCCATCCGGGAGCTGCGCCGGGCCACCCGCCGCCTGGCCTCGGGGGACCTGGGCGCCCGGGTCGGCGCCTCCCTGGGAAATCGCACAGACGAGACCGCCGAGCTCGGCCGCGACTTCGACCGCATGGCCGCCCGCATCGAGGAGCTGCTGGAGGCCCAGCAGCGGCTCCTGCGCGACATCTCCCACGAGCTGCGCTCCCCGCTCGCCCGTCTGGGCGTGGCACTGGAGCTCGCGCGGCAGAAGGCGGGTCCCCAGGCCGCGCCGCCCCTGGACCGGATCGGGCGCGAAGCCGAGCGCCTCAACGAACGGATCGGGCAACTGCTCACCCTGACCCGGCTGGAAGGGGCCGGGGAGCTCCCGGCCCGGGAGGAGGTGGACCTGGCAGAGCTCGTCGGAGAGGTCGCCCGCGACGCCGACTTCGAGGCCCGGGCCCGAGGCTGCACCGTGGAGCTGGAGGCCTGCGAGCCGGCGCGGGTCGTGGGGGTCCCCGAACTCTTGCGGCGGGCGGTGGAGAACGTGGTCCGCAACGCGGTGCGGTTCACCGCCGAGGGCACCGCTGTGGCGATACGCCTGCGGCAACCGGCGCCCGCGGGCGCGCACATCGAGGTGTGCGACCGGGGCCCCGGCCTTCCCGAGGCCGCCCTGGCGGAGGTGTTCCGGCCCTTCTACCGAGTCGCCGACGCCCGGGACCGGAGCAGCGGAGGCACAGGCCTGGGCCTCGCCATCGCCGAGCGGGCCGTGCGCCTCCACGGCGGCTCCATCCGGGCGGAAAACCGCGGGGAGGGGGGGTTGCGGGTGACCATCGAGCTGCCGGCCCGGGCGCCTTCGGGGCCCCACCCCCTCCGGTAGCGGCCCGGCACGCCCCCAAGGGTCACGCGCTGCGAGAGGCCGTCGCGCCGCGCCCACGTGCCGGCGCTACAGGTGATAGTCTCCGGCAGCCTCGGGCTGGTAGAGCACGTCATCGATGCGGATGCGACGCACTCCGGACGGGACGGCCCATTCCACGACGTCTCCCTTGGCGTATCCCAGGATTGCCGTGCCTACGGGGGCGAGAACCGAGATCGCCCCCTTCTTGATGTTTGCATCCCTCGGAAAGACCAGGACAACGGTCATTTCTTCCGACGTGTCCAGGTCGCGCAGGACGACCTTCGAGTTCATGGTCACGACGTCTGGAGGGATGTGTTTCGGCGACACGACTTCCGCCTTGTCCAATTCTTCCGACAGAGACTCCAAGTCCTTTCTGTCATGGCGGCCGAACTCCTCCGCCACCGCAATGACCTCTTCGAGCCGGGTCTTGTCGAACTCTGTGACGTAGAGCTTTCGTATTGCCATGATCGTCTCCGTATGCTGGCGCCCGTAGCCGCTCGACGGCCCCGCCCCAGCAGGCCGTGTCGCCGGAAATCCTGGTCGATGTAGGTCGGGTTAGCCCGCAGGGCGTAACCCGACGATTTCGCGACCATGCCTCGAAGGAAGACCATTGGACAGAATCAACAGGAGGAGAATTTCTTCTCCCTTGTGTCTTCCTGTCTTCCCCGGGAGGGCGGCGGGACCCGAAGGACCCCGCCGCCCCGCACATCATCCCAGGGCCCAGGGCCGGGGCGTGGGGCCGGCGAAGGCCTTCGGCATCTTGAAGTCCCCGGCCTTCACCGCGACCCCCACCAGGCGCGCGGACTCCTCCATCCCGAGCTCGTTCATCATGGCAAAGGGGCCCTTGGGCCAGGCGAGCGACGTGCAGATGCCGAGCTCCATGTCCTTGGGGCTCACCACCTCCTTCTCCACCAGGTGCGCGGAGATCGCGAAGATGGCGCCGAGCAGCCGGTCCTGCACGGCGGCCCGAGCCCCGGCATCCTCCAGCACCGCCCCGTCCTCCAGGTTCCATGGCTTGCCGCTCGCGAACTGCGCTTTGAGCGACGCCGGCACGGGGGGGAAGCCCACATCCGTGGCCGTCAGGTAGTCGACCATCGACTCAGCGGCATGGTACGCGGTTCCCAGGCCCGAACCGTTCTGTACCCACATGATGCCGAACCGCACCCCGAGCGCCTTGCGCGAGATGTCGTCGAGGGTGGCCACGTTGTAGCGGCCGCCGTCGTAGAAGGAGTCGAGCACCGCGTAGCTCGAGATGAAGACGGGGTTGATCGCAAAGCCGGGGAAGTCGCGCACGGTGATGGCGATCTTGCGGTTCTTCTCGGCGAACGCCATGAGGGCCCGATAGGTGTCGTCGCTGGTCTTCTCCTGGCGGATCACCTCCACGAGCCGGTTCACGTTGGCCGGGAAGAAGTAGTGCAGGCCCGCGGTCCGCTCGGGGTTCGTGGCGCGCTCCATGAGCTTCTCGATGAGGAAGGTCGAGGTGTTGCTCACCAGGATGGCGTCGGGCCGGCAGTGCTTGGAGAGGTCCTCGAAGATCTGGATCTTGAGGTCCATCTTTTCCACCGCCGCCTCGATCACCAGATCGCACGCGGCGAGCCCCTCGTACCGGCTCGTGCCGGTGATCTTCGACGTGACGGCGTCCATCTGCTCCTGGGTCATCTTGCCCTGTTCCACGCGCTTCTTGAGGGCCGACAGAACCCAGCGGTCATACATCTGCTTCACGAGCTCGTCGTTGAGCTCCTTAAAGACGACCTTGTAGCCGGCAGTGGCCGCGTTGAGGCCGATGGCGGCCCCCATCACCCCAAACCCCACGACGCCTACGGTAGAGATCTCCTTCATCTCGACTCCTCCTCACTCGGGTGGAAGCGCAGACCCTTCCGGCGCGGAGCCGGCCGGACCGGGAAGCCGACACCTTAGGTGCACCGGAGGGCGGCGTCAAGACGCTCCGCGGCCTCCCACGTGGCCTCACCGCCAGGACGACGGGCGGCGCTCCTCCCCTCCCATGCTCGATGCGCGGGGAGCAACGGGAACCCGCCCCTCAGAAGCTGTACCGCACCCGGGCGTAGACGTTGGTGTTGTCCTCGAACTGGCCGAAGAAGGTGTCGTCGTGGGCACCGAGGAAGACGTTGGCGCCCAGGGTGAGGAGGATCTCGTCGGAGAGCTTGTAGGCGGCCTTGGGCCGGAGGTGGGCGTCGTCCTCGCTGGGGGAGTAGAAGGCGAAGAGCGACAGGTGAGATTCTGCTGGAGGAAGAAGCCGGCACAAGGGCCGAGAGCAGTCATCGGTTCTAGTCGGCGAAACCGGGGGGCAGGCGGCCCAAGCTCTGCTCGGGCAATACCTACCGGGCGGTGGCCGGCCAAGCGGAGGAGCTCATCCTTGAGGCGGCTGGGGGGCGTTTGGGGGCGCCCCCAAAACCTGCGTCAAACCTTCGGAACTACGATGTTCCCGCACCGGCTACTTCCCTCGAGCATGGCGCCCCTGGCGCTCACATCCCGGGCGTCGCGGCGCACGAGGACTCCCGTCCCGACCTTCCACGTTCCACCGCCCTCGGCATCCGGAATGGAACCGACTGGCCGACGAGACCCACTACCTGCGCCGCGATTCCATGGCCGCCAGCCACTTGGGCGCGTGGTGCTTGGCCCA
>JBFLZB010000292.1 GCA_040756475.1 Thermodesulfobacteriota bacterium | reverse complement strand
GGATCCCGTGTGCTTCTGCTTGGTCCGTGGGATTTCAGCGAGGCAGGGAAAGGGCTTCCTGTGACCGCCAGAGCTTCCCCAAAGCCGCCTGCGCCGCCTGCGGGGAGACCCCCGGCCCGCCCCCAACGTTGCACGGCAAGCCATAGGGCGGGTCAGGCGAAGCGGACCCACCCTGTCCGGAGAGGCTCGGGGAAAACCTTGACGCATGGTCCAAGATTCCAGGTCCCCACGGATTTCTCGGCCGGTCAACCGTTCCGGGAGCGGTAGCGCAGCACGCGGACCCTCTCCAGGGTGACGAGCCCTTCCCCCACGGCCTCATCGAGCCACGGCAGGAAGTCGCGCAGCTTCTCCTCGGTGTCCACGATCTCCACCACCACGGGCAGGTCCTCCGAGAGCCGCAGCACCTTGGCCGCGTGGAGCCGGCTGTGGGCGCCGTACCCCATTACCCCCCGGAGCACCGTGGCGCCCGCCAGGCCCACCTCCCTGGCCTTTAGGACCACGGCCTCGTAAAGGGGCCGCCCTTCCCAGCGGTCGGCTTCCCCGCAGAAGATCCGAAGCAGCATTCCCTCTTCGGGCAAGGTCATGGGAACCTCCTAGCCGCGGGTCACGGCCATCCCCAGCCACACCAGGGCGAGGCCGCCGAGGTTCGAGGCCAGCACGTATCCCAGGGCCCGGCCATAGTCGGCCGCCCGGAGCAGGTGCAGGGTCTCCAGGCCGAAGGTGCTGAACGTGGTGAACGACCCCAGCACCCCCACGAACAGGAACACCCGAAAACCGGGCGCCCACAACAGGCGCTCCGAGAGGCCCCAGGCGACCCCCACCGCGAGGCAGCCCGCCAGGTTCACCGCCAGGGTGCCCCAGGGGAACGGCGTCCCCGCGGCGCGCGAAACCCACCCCGCCAGGGCGTACCGCCCGGACGCGCCGAGTGCCGCTCCGACAATGAGGTAGAGCGCGTGGGCCATGGTGGCGTCCCGCAGATGCCGAGGCAGAAGAACGCACAGAGTATAGGAGGTAGGCGGGGGAGCCGCAAAGCGCCACCCCCGGGGAAGGGCAAGCCCCTCCCGGGGGTGGCGTCTCCTGGGGTCGGAGGGCTATTCGGTGGGAGCCGTGAGGCAGGAGCCGTCCTGGAGCCGCTGGCGCAGGCGGTCTCCTGCGGAGGTGCCGCCCTGGGCGGCCCCGCGAACCTGGGAGCCGGATCCATCGCGCAGCCGCTGCTGGGTCTGGGTGCGCACCTGGTTCTGGGCGCCCGCCCGGGTCATGGCGGGGCCGGCGCCCTGCCGGTTCTGGCCGGCAGCCGAGGCCGGAATCGCGGCCACGGCGGCAAACAGGGCAGCAGAGGAGAGGAGCAGGACGAGGCGGAGCTTCATGGGTTGTTCCTTCTCGGTGAGGGCGCCTGGGCACAGGCGGGTTGGCGGAGCGGGTCCGGCCGGACCTTTGCCTCCTATACACCGGGGTTTCGACGAGCGTCACATGGGCCGCCCCGGACCCGCGACGGCCAGATTCCACCACCAAGTTCTGAGGCGGGGTCCGGGAGCCCTGGAGTGGAGCCCCGTGACGCGAGTGCGGCGGCCGGTGTATAGGGGCTGCGGAGGGACGATGGAGCCGACGGACGCTGCCCTGGCCCGGGCCTGCCTCGACGGACGCAAGGAAGCCTTTGCCGACCTGGTGCGACGCCACCAGGGGGCGGTGTACCAGCTCGCCCTGCGGTGGAGCCGCGACCGGGACGACGCCCAGGACCTGGCCCAGGAGGCCTTCGTGCGGGCCTACCGCAAGCTCGCGACGTACAAGCCGGAGCTCTCTTTCCGGAACTGGATCCTGAGCGTGTGCGCCAACGTGGCCAAGAACCGGTTCCGCAGCGAAGACCGGCGGCAGCGGGCCCAGCAGGCCCATCTGGAGATCTACCCGCCGGGGGCGGCTGCGCCCGACCCCCGCCGGGCGGCGCTCGAAGCCGCCCTGCGGGGGTTGCCGGAGTCCGTGCGGGTTCCCCTGGCCCTGAAGCACGTGGAAGGCCTCTCCTACGAGGAGATCTCGGCGGTGCTGGGGATCGGCGTGAGCGCTGCCAAGATGCGGGTCAAGCGGGGCCGCGACGAACTGGTGCGGCTCCTGGATGGGCGCACGGGAGGAGAACAGTGAGCGATACCGCGTGGATCCACCGGATCCTGGACGGCCAGGACGGCGCCTCGGCGCGGCCCGGCCCCGGGAGCGAGGCCGGCCGGCAGCTCGCGGCCTACGAAGCCGCCCTGGCGCTCCTGGCCGAGAGCCGCGAATCCCCCCCGGAGACCTTCGTGGACGAGGTGATGTCGCGGCTGCCCCAAGGGCCCGGGCCCGCGCAGGCGTCCTGGACGTCCTGGGTCCGGGCGCTTTGGCCCGGCGGCGCCCGGTGGGTGGTCCCGGCCCTGTCCGGCGCCCTGGCAGCCCTGCTGCTGACCGTGGGGCTCGGCCGGGCGCCCGCTCCGTCCGCTCCGCCCGCTCCGGACGACCCGAGCGCCGCCAGCGTCACCTTCGAGCTCCACGCCCCCGGCGCCCGGGAAGTGGAGCTCGTGGGCAGCTTCAACGGGTGGCGCCCCGGGGAGATCGTGCTCCGGGGGCCCGACGCCACGGGGCACTGGACGGCCACCGTCCGGCTCCCCGAAGGACGCCACGAGTACCTCTACCTCGTGGACGGCGACCAGTGGGTCACCGACCCCCGGGCCGTCGCCCGGCGCCCCGACGGCTTCGGCCGGGAAAACGCAGTCATCGATCTCTGATCTCGGAAGGATTCGCCATGAACAGCCCGTGGTTTCGAGCCGGTGCGGTAGCCGCAGGCATTCTCCTCAGCGCCCCCGCCTGGGCCCTCGGGGGGCGGGGCGCACCCGAGCCGGCGCCCCTGGGGGAGGCAGCCCGCAAGACGTGGGGGCCCGTGCTGGAGGAGGGTGCGCGGGAAGGAGGGCTTCCCTCCGGCCCCCTGGAGCACGCCGTGGCGCACCTGGCGCAGGCGGGATTCACGCCCGAGACCGCGCGCACGTCGCTCGAAACTGCCCTGGAGGCCGCCCGGCGTGGTCTGCCCGCCGAACCCGTGCTGGCGAAGATCGCCGAAGGCGCCCTGAAGGGCGCCTCCGCCGGCGACCTGGCCCAGGCGGGCCGCGCGCGCCTGGAAGCCCTGGTGCGGGCCCGCGACCTGCTCGTGGAAGCCGGCCACGCGGACGGCGCGGATCGGGGAAGGGGGCTCCTGGTCGCCACGGCGCTGGCCCTCGAGAGCGGGATGCCGCCCGAGCCCCTGGGGGCGGTCCTCGCCCGGGGGGCTGGCCTGCCCCCGGGACAGGTCATGGCCGTGGTGGAGGCCGGAGAGGCGCTGCACCTGGAGGGCCTCGACACCCAGACGGTACAGGAGCTCATGGTGGACTGCCTCGACCGCCATCTGCGTCGGCCCGAGATCCTGCGCCTGGTCAGCTTTGCCCGGGAGCAGCACCGCAGGGGGCTGGACGGCCCGGCGGTGCGTGCCGCCCTCTGGGGAGGCAGGGGAGGAGCGGGCTCGCCGGGGCCGGGCCCCGCAGGACCAGGGTCCGGGGGCGCTCCCGGCGCAGGGGGCGGGGCACCGGGCAGGGGAACCGGGCCCGGAGGTGGGTTTG
>JBFLZB010000291.1 GCA_040756475.1 Thermodesulfobacteriota bacterium | reverse complement strand
GGGGCGCGATCCGTCCTCCGGAGAGGGCGCACGCTGTGCGCCCCTACGGGTGACAAGGCCTTATCCACGGGCGTTCCGGCGCTACGCGGACCCACACGGATCCAAACAGAACCTGCAATTGCCGGGATCGCGCCTGGATCCACCGGCCGCGGAGAGCGGGTGCGGGAAACCCGCCCCTCACCCCCGGCAGCGGGCGCACAGGCCGTAGAGCTCCAGGCGGTGGTAGGTGACCTGGAAGCCGCGGCTCCCGGCGATGTCCTGCTGGATCTGCTCGATGGTGGGGTCCTCGAACTCCTGGATGTCGCCGCAGGAGAGGCACACCAGGTGGTCGTGGTGGCCCACGTCTACCCCGGGTTCGTAGCGCACCCGCCCCTCGTGGAACCGCCGCTCCTTGGCGATGCCCGCTTCCACGAAGAGGCCCATGCTCCGGTATACCGTGGCGTGCCCGATGGAGGGGTTTTCCCGCCGCACCCGATCGCAGAGCTCGTCCACGCTCACGTGGGCGTCTTCCCGGAGGAAGGTGTCGAGCACCGCGTCGCGCTGGCGCGTGGAGCGCAGGCCCTTGTCCTTGAGGAAGGCGCCCAGGCGCTCCCGGGCCTGGGTCAGCCGGCGGGAGGTGCGGTCCTCAGCCTTGGGGCGTGCCACGGTGTGCCTCCGCCAGGTCGGCCCGCACGGCTTCCACGAACTCGGCCCCGAGCCGCCTGGCCTCGGCCAGGGCCTCGGGGTGCCGCTCCACATCGCCCTTCTGGTCGATCTCCCGGTAGGTGAGGGCCTTCCACGGCACCGCGTCGAGGGTCTCGAGGAAGTAGCGAAAGGTGAGCTGCGGCCCCTCGAAGATCTTTTGCCCCTTGGAGCCCCCCACGCTCAGGAAGACCCCCTTGCGCACCGCCAGGGGGGTGCGGTTGGCGCTCTCGCCCCGCAGGTGCTTGAGGCACCAGAAGGCCTGGCAGCGGTCGATGAACGCCTTGGCGTGGGCGCTCACCCCGTAGAACATCACGGGGCTTGCGAGCGCAATGGCGTGGGCGTCGCGCAGGGCCTCGTAGAGGGGCTGCATGTCGTCGCGCAGGGCGCAGCGCCCGGCGTCCTTGCACGCGTAGATCTCGCGGCAGGGCGAGATCTTGAGCTGGCGCAGGTACACCCGCTCGGCGGCGCCGCCGGCTTCCTCGATGCCCTGGGCCAGCGCGTCCATGAGCCGGTCGGTGTTGCCGCCGGCCCGGGGGCTTCCGTAGACGCACAGTACGCGCACGGTATCCGGGGCGCCGGGAGCCGGCTCGTTTGACAGGGTGACGGGGCGCTGGCTAGAATCCATCGCTGATTTTCCGCGAAAATCCTGCCTTCCCGAGGGGAGGCGACGGAAGTGCCCGAAGGAGGATGCGATGAGCGTTCGCGACGCCGCCGTGGTGGCCCTGGGAGAGGCGGTGAAGTTCGAATCCGACGGTCGCGACTTCTACCTGCGCGCGGCCGAGCAGGCGGAAAACCCCCTGGCGAAGGCCGTCTTCCTGGCGCTCGCCGAAGACGAAAAGGACCACGTGCGAAGGGTACGGGAGATCTACGAAGAACTCAAGGACAAGCCCGGCTGGCCCGACGTCAGTTCCATGGTGGCCCGCCGCTCCGGCGTGCTCGACGCGTTCGAGCGGGCCGCGGCGGATCTTGGGGCCGCGGTGCCGGTCGGCGGCACGGCCGAGCAGGCCCTGCGCACGGCGCGGGAGATGGAGGCCAGGGGCCTCGCCTTCTACCGGGACCGCCTGGGGCGGGCCTCCTGCGACGCCGAGGCGGAGTTCTACCGGCGGCTGGTGGCAGAGGAGGAGCTCCACCTGGGCACCATCGAGAAGGTGCTCGGGGATCTGGGCACCGGGGGCTGACCTGGGCTCGCGGGAGGGGGCCGTCACGATGCGCGGCCCCCAGGACCGGCTGGGGCCCGGCATCCACTCCCTGGGTCCCGGCGCCTGGGTGACCTCGGGCCGGGCCGTGGTGCTGGAGGGCCACGATCACCTGGCCCTGGTGGACCCGGGGGACGAGCCTGCGGGCGAAGCGGGGGGTCCGGCCGGCCTACTCGGCGAGCTGGCGCGGCTGGAGGCCGAGACCGGAAAGCGGCTGGTGTGGGTGCTGCTCACCCACTCCCACCCGGACCACGTGGCGAACCTGGCGGCGGTGCGGGCGGCCGCCCCGGCAGCGCGCCTCGTCGCCCACGCCCGAAGCCCCTTGGCCCCCGACCTGTCCGTGGAGCGCAGGGCCGTGCTGCCCCTCGGGGGCGGCCTGGAGGCGTTTCCCACCCCCGGACACAGCGCCGCGGGCGACGACCTGTCGTTCTGGCGGCCCGAGGGGGCGCTGCTCCTCCCTGGCGATCTGGTGCAGCCCAAGGGGGAGTCCTGGGAGCAGGCGTTCTACCCGAGCCCCTGGCCCTTCTTCACCGACCCCCGTCCCTACCTGGCGAGCCTCGAGGTCCTCCAGGCCCTGCCCCTCGCGGTGCTGGCCACCGGGCACCGGGAGGTGCGGTCCGGCCCGCAGGGGCGGGCCTGGATCGCGCTCACGGCCCGGGCGATCCGCCGGGTCGGCGAGGCGGTGTCCGCCTGGTCGGGCCCCGGTGGGCTCTCCGAGGCGGGTCCGGCGATCTTTCGCGCCCTGGCGGCGGAGCGGGGCATCTCCCCGGAAGCGGTCGCCCAGAGGCTCGCCCGGCCCGGCGGCAACCCCTCGGCCTTCGAGCGGTTCGACCTTCCGGGGATCGCCTGGTTCTGGGCGCGGCGGCCGCAGGGCGCGCAGGTCCGGCCGTGACGCGAAAGTGCTCGATGCGGCCCGCGCTCTTCTTTCTCGCCTGGGCCCTGGCGGCGGTCGCGGGGTGCGCCCGGGACGAGAGTCCTTCGGCCGGCGGCCCCGTGGAGAAGACCTCGGGGGAGAGCGTCGTGGTGGAGGTCAACTCCAAGGCCCCGGCCTTTGCGGGGAACACCCTCGACGGCCGGGCGGTGCGCCTGGCCGACTACGCCGGCACCCACGTGGTGCTGCTGGAGTTCTGGAGCATCTTCTGCAAGTCGTGCATCGACGAGATGCCCCATATCGAGGCGCTCCACGAGCGATACCGGGACGAGGGCCTGGCGGTCTTGAGCGTCAACACCGATGTCTTCTCGGCCCAGCGGGTGCGGTCGTTTCTCGACAAGCTGGGGATCCACCCCCCCTACCCGGTGGTGCGGGACGCCCGGCAGGAGATCGTGAACGCCTTCGGCGTGGAGCTCTTGCCGGTCACGGTGATCATCGACCGGGAGGGCTGGATCCGCCTCTACCAGGAGGGGTACCGCCCGGGGGACGAGCGCCTGTTCGAGTCCCGGATTCGCGACCTCCTGGGGAAGAGGGGGGCCGAGGACGTGACCCTGGCTGCCCGGGGAGGCGTAACGGCCTTTGCCCCGGCCGGGGCGGCCCTGGCGGCCCCGGGGCAACAGGTGGCGCCCCGGGAGGCGGCCGCCGTGGACGGCGGGGGTGCGCGGGTGGGCGGGGAGAGCCCCCAGCTCCTCTACTTCTGGAGCCTCTACTGCGATCCCTGCCGCCGGGAGTACCCGGCGGTGGCCGCGCTGGGCAGCCGCTACGGGGACCGGGGCCTCGAGACCTTCTCGGTCAACGTGGAT
>JBFLZB010000290.1 GCA_040756475.1 Thermodesulfobacteriota bacterium | reverse complement strand
CGCCAGTCCTTTGCGTCCCTCATCGGCGAGCCGGTGTCCCTGCCGGGGGCCGAGCCGGTGGCCCTGGTGGACTACACCGTGACGGGCTCGGGGCCCGTGGTGGCTGCCGTCACCGCCGGGGGCACGTTTCACGTCTTCTCGGTCTCGAAGCGAAAGAACCTGCTCACCGGCGAGGTCACCACCTCCACGGTCGGGGGTGCCCTGCCGCTGCCCCCTCGGCCGGCGCCGCTCGCGGGGACGCTCCCGAGCCGGCTCCTGCTCTCCGGGGTGGCCGACACCGCGTACCTCTTCTGGGAGAGCGGCCACGTGGTGCGCATCGACACCCGCCGCCCGTCCGCGCCGGTCGTGGCCGAAGAGCTCGACCTCTGGGACGAGCCCGGCGTGCGCCTCACCGCCCTGTCGTTCCTCATCGGGAAGACGACGCTGGTCACCGGCGACAGCCGGGGCCGGGTGCGCACGTGGTTTCGGGTTCGCGCGGACGACGCCCAGACGTCCGACGGCTCCCACCTGCTCCTCGGGCAGGAGCTGCGGGAGGCCGGTATTCCGGTCACCGCGTTTGCTCCCTCCTTTCGCCGCCGCATCCTGGCCGCGGGTTTTGCCGACGGCCGGGTGGACCTGTTTCACGTGACCAGCGCCCAGCTCCTGGGAGAGGTGCCGGCCGGCGCCGACCCGGTGGGGGCGCTCGCCCTGTCCCCCAAGGACGACGCCTTCGCGGCCCAGGCCGGCGCGGAGCTCTCCCTGTGGAGGGTGAACGCGCCCCACCCGGAGACCACGCTGGCGTCCCTCTTCCGGCCCATGCGCTACGAGGGGGAGGCGAGCCCCGGGCACGTGTGGCAGTCCTCCAGCGGCACCGACGACTTCGAGCCCAAGTACGGGCTGGTGCCGCTCGTCTTCGGCACCCTCAAGGCCACCTTCTACTCCCTCCTCTTCGGAGCGCCGCTGGCTCTCCTGGCCGCCATCTACACGAGCGAGTTCCTGCATCCCCGCAGCCGGGCCCGGATCAAGCCCGCGGTGGAGCTGATGGCGAGCCTTCCGAGCGTGGTTCTCGGCTTCTTGGCAGCCCTGGTCTTCGCGCCCTTCGTGGCCGAGGTGGTGCCGTCGGTGCTGACCGCGTTCTTCACCGTGCCCCTGGCCTTCCTGGCGGGCGCCTACGTCGTGCAGCTCCTGCCCCGGAGGGCCGGGCTCTGGGCCGGCCGATGGCGGTTCGGGCTCCTGATTCTGGCGGCCCTGCCCCTGGGGCTTTGGGCTGCCGGTCTCCTGGGCCCCCTCCTGGAACGGTGGCTCTTCGCCGGGGACCTCCGGGCCTGGCTCGCCGGGCAAGGGGGGAGCGGCGCCTCCGGGTGGCTCCTGATGCTCCTGCCCCTTGCGGCGGTGGCCGTAGGCGTGGCCGTCGCCAAGCTCGTGACCCCCCGCCTGCGCCCCTGGCTGCGGGGCCTGGAGCGCCACGAGGCTGCCCGGTTCGAGTTTGCCAAGTTCGCCCTGGGGGGCCTCGCGACCCTGGCGCTCGCCTGGGTGCTCGCCCAGGCCCTGGCGGCGGCGGGCCTCGACTCCCGGGCGTCCTTTCCCGGGATCGGGCCGGTGCTCGGCACCTATGTGCAGCGCAACTCCCTGGTGGTGGGCTTCGTGATGGGTTTCGCGATCATCCCCATCATCTACACCCTGGCGGAGGACGCCCTCTCCAGCGTGCCGGGGCACTTGCGGGGGGCGTCGCTCAGCGCCGGCGCCACCCCCTGGCAGACCGCGGTGCGGGTGGTGCTGCCCACGGCGGCAAGCGGGCTCTTCTCGGCCCTGATGATCGGGCTGGGGCGCGCCGTGGGCGAGACCATGATCGTCCTCATGGCCGCGGGGAACACGCCGATCCTGGAGTGGAATATCTTCAACGGCTTTCGCACCCTCTCGGCCAACATCGCGGTGGAGCTGCCCGAAGCAGTGATGGGCAGCACCCACTACCGCACCCTCTTCCTCGCGGCCCTCACCCTCTTTCTCATGACCTTCGTCATCAACACCGTGGCCGAGATCGTGCGCCTGCGGTTTCGCAAGAGGGCCTTCGAGTTATGAGCCGGGGTGAGGGTGCGAGCGGGGCCAAGGGACCTATGGGACCTATGGGACGGATGGGACCGATGAATAACCCTGAGCCTGCCCCTCCCATGAGTCCCAGGAATCCCATGGATCCCATTGCTCCCGGCACTCAAGAGCGCCGGACCAAGTCCCGGTCGGCCCTGGTGGCCCAAGGCAATCCCCTGGTGTGGCTCACGGGGGGGTGCCTCGCCGCGGCCCTGGCCATGATCCTGGGGCTCCTGGGGCTCGTGGTCTACCAGGGGGGTGGCACCTTCTGGCCCGTGCCGCTGGTGCACTTCGAGCTCGCGGACGGTAGCGTTCGCCTCGGCGAGATCACCCGCACCGACACCTACCGGCCCAGCGCGGCCGTTCTGGAGACCCTCCCCGAGGGTGCGCAGGCGAGCGCCCGGCGCCTCCTCCAAGAGCAGGAAGGGGAGGCCACCCGGTGGCTCCTGCGCACGGGCAACTTCGAGCTCACGGGAGAGCACTTCCACTGGGTGAGCGACTTCGCGGCCGCCTCGGAGAGCCGACCCGAGTGGGCCATGGTCTTCGAGCGCCAGGAATGGGGCCGGTTCTACGGCATCCCCCGGGCCTTCCTGGTGGACGGCCAGGCCGAAGCCGAGGGCCCGGAGGCCGCCTGGGCCGCCTTTCGGGAGCACCACCGGGAGGCGCGGGACCGCTGGCGGGAGCGTCGGCGGCTCGAGATCGAGGACCTCGGGGTGGTCAATCACCGCCTGGAGGCCGAGCGGTTGAAGCTGCGCCAGGCTCGGCTGGACCTGGCCAAGGTCAAGAGCGAGCAGGGCCCGGGCTCCGAGGGGCTGCGCCGGGCCGAGGCGGCCCTGAGCGCCCTCCAGACCGCCTACGCTGCTGCCGAGGCCGAGGGCACCCGCCTCTACCAGGCGATCCGGACGGAGATCGGGCGGCTCAACGCCGCAAACGACCGTTACGCGCTCCTGGTGGTCACCGGCGACGGCCAGGAGAAGGTCCTCAAGCTCGCCGACGTGGTGCGCGCCTACCCGGCCAACCGCCTCTCGCTGACCGAGAAGGCGGGGATCTACCTCTCCCGGTGGGGAGAGTTCCTGTTCCACGACCCGCGGGAGGCCAATACCGAGGGGGGGGTGTTCCCGGCCATCTTCGGCACCGTGGTGATGACGCTCCTCATGTCGGTGGCGGTGGTGCCCTTCGGCGTGCTCGCCGCCCTGTACCTGCGGGAGTACGCCAAGGCCGGCAAGCTCGTGAGCGTCATCCGCATCGCCATCAACAACCTGGCCGGGGTGCCGAGCATCGTCTTCGGGGTCTTTGGCCTGGGGTTCTTCTGCTACCTGATGGGGGGGTCCATCGACCAGCTCTTCTTCGAGGCCCGGCTTCCGAGCCCCACCTTCGGCACCGGCGGCATCCTGTGGGCCTCGCTCACCCTGGCGCTGCTCACCCTCCCGGTGGTCATCGTGGCCACCGAGGAGGCCCTGGCCGCCGTGCCGAGCTCCATGCGCGAGGGCTCCTACGCCTGCGGGGCCAGCAAGTGGCAGACCATCCGGCGCATCGTCCTTCCCCGGGCGCTCCCGGGGATCCTCACGGGCACCATCCTGGCCATGGCC
>JBFLZB010000289.1 GCA_040756475.1 Thermodesulfobacteriota bacterium | reverse complement strand
GGCGGACCGGGCAGGTCCGGGAGCTCCCGCACCTGCAGCCGTCCCCGGTTCGGGTCGTGGAGCGGCGCGTCCGGGAGCGGGAAACCCGAGACCTCGCCGACGCCCGGGTGGTCGTGGCCGTCGGAAGGGGCTTCGCGGCCGAGGACGACCTCGGGCTGGCCCGGGAGTTGGCCGAGGTGCTCGGCGGGGAGATCGGCTGCACCCGACCCCTTTCCGAGGAGATGCACTGGCTTCCGGACCAGGCGTGCATCGGGCTCTCGGGAGTGCAGGTGAAGCCAGAGCTGTACCTCGGGATCGGCATCTCGGGGCAGATCCAGCACCTCACCGGCGCCCGCGGCGCCAAGGTCATCGCCGCGGTCAACCAGGACGAGAACGCTCCCATCTTCGGTGCCGCCGACCTCGGGATCGTTGGCGACCTCTACCAGGTGCTGCCGGCCCTCGTCCGGGAGATGCGCAAGCAGTCGTGAGGCGGTGGCACCGTGGAAGGGTTGACCCAGGCCCAGTTGGAAGAACTCCAGCGAGACCTCGTGGCCCTGCGGCACGAGCTCGACGGCATCCTCGAAACCGCCAGGGCAGGGGCGCGACCCGTGGACCTCAACCTGCCCATCGGCCGGATCTTTCGGATCGACGCCCTCCAGCAGCAGATGGCCCGGGCGAGCCTCGAGGACCTGGAGCTTCGCCTGCGCCAGGTGGCCGCGGCCTTGGCCGCCCGCGAGTCCGGCGAGAACGCACAAGCGTAGCGTCCTCGTTTCCTATCCGGTCCCTTCCCTGCCCGACCGCGGGCTTTGGCCTCCACGCCGGCAAGCAGTGGACCGACAGTCCCGTGGCTCCCGAGCCCCGGCGCCGTCCCCACCCGCCTCGCGAGCCATTCTTCGATCCGCACCCCATCCGTGGCGAGCGACCGAACCTGTAGGATTGCGTTCCACTCGCCCGGTTCGAGGCCTGTAGGAACGGTTCGACGGCGGGCAATGCCCCCGGGGCGCGCACCGGTGGCGCCGCGGTCTGGCACGTCCGCTGGCAGGAAGCCCCCCGACCCTTCGAGCAGAGACCGCCGCCGGACGGGGCCCCTTGCCGCGGCTGGAATCGGCACGGCCGATCGAAGCGGCCCGAGACGTTCCAAATGCCGATTGGACCCAGCGGCGTCGGGTCCGGTATCAATGCACTCGTGAAGAAGCGCCGCAGGACGAAGGTTCGCGCCGGCCGCCGGCCTCCAGAAAAGGACACGATGCACCTTCTCCTCCCGCCGCTCGAAGGCAAGTATGCAAGGGCCTCTGACCCGAGGCTCACGGCCAACGGCCCCACCAGGAACGACGCGGGGACACCGGCAGTTGGGGGCCTGCTGGAGACCACCCGTCGGGCCGGAGCTTCCGCATGAGCGCGGACTGCACAGGGATCGCGGTCCCCAGGGCTTGCGCGGCGTCGGCGACGTCGCTCCTGGACGAACACCTCGCGGCCCACCGCGACCGCTGCACCGAGTGCGGCGCGTGCGTGAAGCCGTGCGCCTTTCTCCAGCAGTACGGCACACCCAAGGCCCTGGCCACCGCCTACAATCCAGAGGACGCCGCTCAGTTGGCCATGCCCTTCGCGTGCAGCCTGTGCGGGCTGTGCACCGCCGTGTGCCCCGAGGGGCTCGACCCGGGCGAGATGTTCCTGGAACTGCGCCGGGAAGCGGTGCGCCGGGGCGCCGGTAAGTTTGCCGAGCACCGGGGGCTGATGGGCTACGAGGCACGGGGTACCTCGCCGCTCTACTCCTACTATGCTCTGCCGGCCGGGTGCGACACCGTGTTCTTTCCGGGCTGCACCTTCTCCGGTACCCGCGCCCAGCGGGTGCGCCAGGTATTTGCGGCCCTGCAGGAGCAGATTCCTCACCTGGGCATCGTGCTCGACTGTTGCAGCAAGCCGTCCCACGACCTGGGCCGGCAGGAACTCTTCGCGGATCGCTTCGGCGAGCTGCGCCGGTCACTCGTGGACCACGGCGTGCGCACCGTGCTGGTGGCCTGCCCCAACTGCTTCAAGGTGTTCCAGCGCTACGGGGAGGGGCTGGCGGTGCGCACGGTGCAAGAAGTGCTGGCCGACGCCCCCCTGCCCCACGAGGGTGTGCTGGAAGGTCTGGTGACGGTCCACGACCCGTGCGTGGTGCGTTTCGAGCCGGGAGTGCAAGCGGCGGCCCGGCGCCTGCTGGAACGCACCGGATTGCGGGTGGAGGAGATGAGAAACGCGGGGCGCCAGACCCTTTGCTGCGGGGAGGGCGGCGCGGCGGGGACCGTCTCGCCGGAGCTGGCCGAAACGTGGAAGCCTCGCCGGGCCGAGCAGGCACGGGGCCGCCGGGTGGCTACCTACTGCGCGGGCTGCGCGAACCAGTTGGCGCGGCACACCCCTACCAGCCACGTGCTCGACCTGGTGTTCGAGCCCCACACTACCCTGGCCGGCAAGGTCCGGGTGCGCAAGGCGCCGTTCACCTACCTGGACCGCTTGGGCCTCAAGAGGCATTTCCAACGTACCCTGGACGCCGCTGCCTCCTGGGAGCGGCCGGCCCCAACCCAGGCAGCCCGCCGCGGCCGCTGGCTGAAACCTGTGCTGCTCCTGGCGTTTCTTGCCGCCGCCATCCTCACGGTGCGCGCCACCGGTGCCACCCGCTACCTGGAACAGGAGACCCTGCGTGGGCTCATCCAGGGCTACGGGCTCCTCGCGCCCCTGGCCTACATGTTCCTCTACACCATCGCCCCACCCCTGTTCTTGCCCGGCCTGCCCATCACGGTCGTGGGGGGGGTCCTGTTCGGTCCGTTCTGGGGGGTGGTTTACACCACCATCGGCGCCAATCTGGGAGCGAACCTGGCGTTTTTCGTCTCCCGCTACCTGGCCCGGGAGTGGGTGGAGACCAAGCTCGCCAGCCCCCGCTGGCGCATCCTGGATCAACGGGTGGCGGAGGAGGGCTGGAAGGTGGTGGCGGTAACCCGCCTGGTGCCGCTCTTTCCCTTCAATCTCCTCAACTACGCGTTCGGGCTCACCAGGGTGCCCTGGTCCCACTACGCCCTGGCAACCCTGGTGTGCATGTTCCCCGCCTGCGTGGCGTTCATCGTCTTCTCCAGTTCCTTGCTCGACCTGGTGCGCGGCCGCGTGTCTCCCGCCTTCCTGGCCGGGCTCGCCCTGGTTGCGGCGGTCTCTGCGATCCCGTTGGTCTACCGCAGGTTTCACGGCGCCCGGGCCCGGAAGAGCACCCTCGCCGGGCCTACCGCGCGGGTCTACAGCCTGGGACGGAGCCTTCGTACCAAGGCCCTGCTGCTCGCCGGCCTCGGGGTGACGGTGGGTCTCGGGATCTGGTTGATCCGGCGCTATTTCTACGTCCTGGACGCCTACGTCTACACCTGGGAGTTCCACTACCTGTTCTGGGTCAACAACCTGCGCGCGGGCGATCTGGCCAAGTTCACCGAGTATCTGGCACCGATGGCGCCGGCAGGGCCGGGCGGGGCCGTGTTGGCCCTGGCCCAGACGGTGCAGGCCGCGTACCTCCCCTTGACCCCGCCCCTGCTGCCCGAGGCTGCCCTCCAGGCGTACGGGGCCGGTGCCGGAGGTCTTAGCGGGTGGTTCGCGGTGTTTGGGGCCGCCCTCGTGCTCTCCGCTGCCGGCTGGTTTCTGCTCGGCGACCTGCTGCCCCTGGCCGGACGGCGCACGGCGACGGTCCCGGCGCGGC
>JBFLZB010000288.1 GCA_040756475.1 Thermodesulfobacteriota bacterium | reverse complement strand
GCCACCGAGGAGTGGAGCACCTCGGGCCACGGGCGCCCCGGCGCCTCGGGGAGCTACCCCTCGGGAAACCCCGCCGCGGCCTTCTCCGGCCCGGCCTCCGACCCCCAGGGCTGCGCCTACTGCCACGACCCCGGCGTGGGCCACGGGCTATCCACCAACCCCTTCCGCCTCGCCAACAAGAGCGGCACGGGCGCCGACGGCGGCTGGAACAACGCCTGCCTCGTGTGCCACCGGGGGGGGAGCAGCGGCTACGACCCGGACGGCGCCTCCAGCGGCTACGGGGCTCGAAATGCCACCAAGAAGGTCGACCGCAGCCACGGGACCGACGGGCACACCGACCCCACCTTCGGCGGGACGTTCTGCTGGGACTGCCACGACCCCCACGGCGATGCCCACCCCTACATGATCCACTCCGGAGACGGCTCCGCCCCGGGGCGGGGCGTCACCGACCTCTCCGACGGGGTCTACGGCATCCCCGTGAGCTCGCGGCCCGTCACCGGGCTCGACGTCGGCGGCGGCTACACCTCGGCCGACCTGGCCAACGCCTCCCACACGGGCCTGTGCCAGACCTGCCACGCCCCGGACGGGGGCGCCCGGTCCTACAACCGCAGCACCTTCACCCCCCTGGCGGGCCACAATGGCGCCGACACCACCCGCTGCACCGCCTGCCACCAGCACTCCCGGGGGTTTGTCACCGACTGCACCCAGTGCCACGCGGGGGGGCACCCCTCGGCGCCCCAGGTGGTGTGGCCCGCCGGCAACGCGTCGGGCCGCACCACCGCCTACGGCTCGCACCTCAAGGCCCAGCGGGGGGAAGGCTTCTCCGGTTCCACCCAGTGGCGTGCCCAGTGCAACCAGTGCCACACGGGGCACGCGGGGCCCGTGGCGGTGCCCCTGCCCCCCGCCAGTTGGAGCGACCCCTCGGGCCGCCTCACGGGCACCGACATGCAGGCGCGCCTGGGGATTCGCTACTCGGCCACCGGCGGCATCCACCTGGGGGGCACGGCCACCTCGGGGGCGAGCGAGGCGGAGCTGTGCTGGAGCTGCCACGACGCCCAGAGCCCGCCGGTGAGCGAGTGGGGCTACAACACCAAGACCACGCCCGTGGGCTTCCCCGTGGTCCAGCTCACCACTGCCAGCGACGGCACGGCCCAGACCTTCAACTTCGGATGGTTGTATACAAGCGCAGCCTACACGACCAAGACCTCGGACTGGACGGCCGGATACTGGATGGACCAGTACGACCCACAACTGCGGCGCAGGATCGCCTCGATCCACACGGCGAGCTTCGACCCGGCGGCGCAATCCTCCAGCGTGGCGGCCAACGTGGACGCCTTCGGCGTGGTCAACCGCGCGAGCCCCACCCTCGAGGCGCGGGAACACGTCCGGTGCAGCTACTGCCACGACGTGCACGACGTGAACCGCGCCCCGGGCGACACCGCCACGGGCAGGCCGCACTTGCGCGGCACCTGGATCGGCAACCCCTACCCCCCCGACGTGCCGCCCCGGGCGCGAGGCACCCACCCGTGGATGGAGGGGCCCCGGCTGATCAACGACAACAGCTTTTCCCGGAGCAAGGGGGGCTACTTCATAGACGTGAACAGCGGCAACCCGACGACGAGCCAGACCGCCATGGACAGCCTGGAGAAGACGGCCGGGCTGTGCGTGCTGTGCCACGGGAGCGACGTGGACGGCATGGACTTCTACCCCGGCTCCTCCCTCTGGCGCCCCGACACCGTTAACGGCCACAGCAACTCCACCCTGGGCGGCACCCGGGCCAACGCGCGCAACCTCTTCGACGGGGGGCCGAGCGACCGAAACGTGCCCCACGGCATGACGGCCCAACTCGAACTCGGGGTGTGGGAGAACACGGACGGTTCATTCTACTGGTATTACGGAACCGGCGGTTGTGATTGCCCGCCGGCTTGGTCGGGATGGTATCCGTTGGCGGATCGGGACAACTGGTACAATCCCGGAGGCATCGGCGGCGCCTGGGGAGCGGGCACCATGGCCCACAAGTTCACATGCTCCAAGTGCCACACGCCCCACGCCTCCGGGCTTCCCGCCCTCCTTACCACCAACTGCATCGACGTGAGGCTGCCCAACCCCGCCGGAGGGTGGGGACACGGGCTCTACCCCGAGTCCTCCAACTGCCACCGCAAGTCGTCCGTTGCCGACGGCTGGCACCGGCTCGCGCCGGCACAGTGATCCGGGGCGGAGGAGAGGCCACCATGGGACCGAGGGGAGTAGGCTGGATGCTGCTGGCGACCGCCTGGATGCTCTGGGGCTCGGCCGCAGCTCGAGAATCGCTCCGGGAAGGGTTCGACGGGGGTCCCGTCCCCGGGCGCGAGGGCCGGGGGTGGACCCAGACCGATTCCGCCCGAGCCCGGGAGGTACCCTTTTCTTCTCGGGCGGCAGGCAGGGGTGCAATCTCGTTTGACTTGCAGCGACGGACGGACGCGGAACCGGGGGCGCGAGGCTCCGTCTTCAGCTTCCGGGATCGGGAGAACCGAAACCTCCTCGGGGTCTCCGTGGAATGGGTTTCCGAACCCGATGGGGCGTCCCGCCTGGTCGTCGGGGCGCCCTTTCGCGGGTCGCTCCCGGGGGCCGGCGCCATCTCCCCGCGGCACACCGTGTCCCTGGGCCGGGAAATTCCTCCCGGCCACTGGGTTCGCCTGGAACTGGTCTGGAACGAGCGGGACGGGTCGACCCAGGTGTATGCCGACGGCATCCGGCGGGACGCGAAAGTTTTTCCGCCCGCCCACAGCCGATTCGGCCCCTCCAGCCCTACCACCGCTCCCGGCGGGAGCCCTGGCTCGCCGGCGCAGGAGACGAAGACCACGGCTTCCCTCCCGTGGCCCGTCGGGACGCTTCTGCCCCAGGCCGCGACCCTCCGGTGGGGGGAAGGCCCGGCTCCCACCCCGCCGTGGGCCGCCGAGGGCCGCGTTCGCCCCCCACCCTCGCCCGCGCCCCTTTCCAACGCCGTGCTGGACAACTTCGTGGTGGTCCTGGATGAGCCGGTGGAGTTCCTCACCCGCCTCCACGGCCCCGACCACGACGTGCGCGAACTGGCCGGCACCTACACCCCCGAGGGGATTCGGCTCACCTGGCAGCCGCCGCAGGTGCGCGGGGTCAACCAGGGGTACCTGGTCTACCGGCGCGACGGGGAGGGAAACGCCCGCTACCAGAAGCTCACGGCCGAGCGGGTCTACGACCTCACCTATCGGGATGCGACGGCGGCAGCCGGGCGCACCTACCGCTACCTCGTGGCCGCGGTCTACGCCGACGGCCGGGGAAACGACCTGGAGAGCCGCTCGCCCCCCGAGGTGACCGTGACCGCGGCCGGGCTCGCCCTGGCCAGCGTGGCCGCCGAGAAGGCCGCCTACGGGGCGGGCCAGGAGCTCGTGGTGACCCTGCGGGGCACGAAGGACGCCCAGGCGGCGTTTACCCTGGCGGGGGTGGCGTCGGTCGTTGCCATGGAGGAGGTGGACGACGGGGTCTACGTGGGGCGCCTGGCCGTACCGGCGGGGGTGAACCTCCCCGTCGCAGCTCTCACCGGCACCCTCACCGACCCAACCACCGGCCAGACGGCGACCCTTGCGGGCAAGCCCGTGGCCCTGGACAGCGTGCCCCCGGAAGCCCCGGCCCGGGTCTTCGCCGCCGCCCCCTGGGCCGGCGAGCTCGAGCTCTCCTGGA
>JBFLZB010000287.1 GCA_040756475.1 Thermodesulfobacteriota bacterium | reverse complement strand
CGGTGGAAACCGCCGCCCCAAGGAGGGCAGAGACCGCGGGGAGGAGCGGCCCCACCTGGGAGTGAGCGGGGAAGAGGAGGAGAAAGGCCAGGACGAGGGCGAAGATGGCGGGAGTCTGGGAAACGGCCTGGCCGACCAGCATGGTCGTGGTGACCGCAGTGGCTGCCTTGGGATGGCGGGCGATGCCGGCACACGCGCTGGCCGCGGCGAACCCCGCCCCGAGGCCCGGGCCCAGCGCCCCGATGCCCATGCACAGGCCGGCTGCCGCCAGCGCCGCAGCCTGGAGCAGCGAGGGAGACGGACGGGGCGAGAAGAGGAGGAGCACCGACACCACCAGGGCGAAGATGCTGGCCGATTCGGCGACGGCCTGGCCCACGAGCATGGTGCGCTGCACCTTGTGGGCGGTAGCGGGCTGGCGTGCGATCGCCTCGGCGGCGGCCTCCGCGGTGCGGCCCTCGCCCACGGCGGCGCCGATGGCCCCCAGGCCGATGCACACGCCGGCGCCGAACACGGCCGCCGCCTGGCTCCACGCCCCGGCTTCCACGGTCACTCCTGCAGCGCCACGGAGATGTAGGTCAGGGTGAGCATGGCGAAGACAAAGGCCTGCACCGTGCCGACGAAGAGACCGAAGAAGGCGCTCAGGAAGGGCGGGATGATCAGGTGGTACACCAGATGGCTCACCACCAGGATGATGATGGAGCCGCCCATGACGTTGCCGTAGAGGCGAAAGGCCATGGAGACGACCTTGGCCGCCTCGCCGATCACGTTGAGGGGGAACATGAAGGCGAAGGGCTGAAAGTACTCTCTAATGTAGACGCGCCAGCCCTTGGCCCGGATCGCGGCCGTCTGGGCCGTCAGGAAAGCGATGACCGCCAGGATGAGGGCCGTGTTGAGGTCCTTGGTGGGCTCCTCGAGAAGAGGGATCATGCCGAGCCAGTTGGAGATCAGGATGAAGACGAAGAGCGTGAGGACGAGGGCGAAGTAACGCGGCCCCCTCTTGCCCAGGGTCTCGGCGATCAGGTCTCTGGAAACCTGGACGAGGAGCTCGGCTACGCTCTGGAAGGGTCCGGGTACCAGGGCGGGGCGCCGGGAGACGGCCAGACCGAAGGCGGCCAGCGCCGCCATGACGCCCCACGACATGACGAGGGTGGTCGCGTTGAGGCGCACCTCGCGCCCCGCGACGGGGAAGACCCACTGGGCGACCTCGGTGATGGCGTCCATCGTTTCTCCGAACAGCGCTGGATTTGCGCTCCGTCGGACCGCCTGCGGCCCGGCCTCCTGTCAAGCGGCCGTGCGGAGCGCGGCCAGGTGCTCGGCGAGGAGCACCGCGGGGCCCACGAAGAGGCCCAGGGCCGCAGACCCGAAAGAAAGGCCGGGCATCGCGTAGGCAAGACCGAGAGCGCCCCCGCGCACGGCGTTGCGGAGCAGGGAGCCCAGGCGCGCGCGGCGGCCGGCGGCGCGGGGGGAAGAACCGCGCCGGGCGTCGATCTGGGCCCCGTGCAGGTGCAGGGCGGCCGCGCTGGCCAGGCTCCCTACGGCGAACCCCAGTCCGGCGGCGCGGTCCGCGGCCATTGCGAGGGCCAGGGCGACCCCGAGGCCCAGGAGGGCGGTGCGGGCAGGCGCCCGTAGGCGAAACCGGCCAAAGGGCGCAAAGGGAGCGGTCACCGGCGCCTCCGGTCGGCGCGGTCCCCGGTCTGGAGGACGATCCGGTACACGGCCCAGAACCCGGAGAGGGCGCCCAGGGGGATGAAGACGGCCTTCCACACGCCGCCGGCGCCGGTCCACCGGTCCAGGTAGACGCCCAGGGCGAACCCGATACCCACGGCGGCCACCATGGTGAGGCCCAGATGGGTGACGAGGCCCAAATGCTCCACCAAGTCCTTGAGGTCCTTGAGATCGAGCTTCGGCTTGAACGCCGGGGGTTTAGGTACCATCGGGCTTCCCGGGTGTCAAGAAGCGCTCGGGGCCCGCAGGACGCCCCCGGTCACCGCCCCGGTGGCTCCAGGAGGGACAGGAGCCGATCGAGGTCGTCGAGGCTGCGGTAGTCGATCCGGATGCTCCCCGCGCCCTTGCGGCGCCCCGGCTGCACGGCCACCCGGGTCCCGAGGCGCCGGGCGAGGCGGTTTTCCAGGTCTCGGACATTGGGGTCCTTGGGCGGCCTGGGCTCGGGCGCCGCGCAGGGGCGCCGGGCGAGCTGCTCGGCCTCGCGCACCGAAAGACCCCGGCGGAGGACCTGGCGCAGGAGCTCCCGACGTGCGTCGTCCCCGGAGCAGGCCAGGATGGCCCGGGCATGGCCGGCGGTAATGGCGCCGTCACGGAGGGCCTCGAGGGCCTCGGTGGGCAGGGTGAGGAGGCGCAGGGCGTTGACCACCGCCACGCGGGACTTGCCGATGCGCCCCGCGAGGGCCTCCTGGGAGATGCCGGTTCGGTCCAGGAGGAGCCGGTACGCCTGGGCTTCTTCCACCGGGTTGAGGTCTTCGCGCTGGAGGTTCTCCACCAGGGCGAGCTCCAGGAGCTCCTCCTCGTCGGCGTCTCGCACGATGGCCGGGACCTCTGTGAGGCCGGCCTTCTGGGCGGCTCGCCAGCGCCGCTCGCCCGCGATCAGTTCGTAGGAGCCCTCGGAGGAGCGGCGGACGATGACCGGCTGGATGAGTCCCTTTTCCCGGATGGACTGGGCCAGCTCCTCGAGGGTGCCCTCGGGGAAGTGCTGGCGCGGCTGGTGGGGGCTGGGGTGGATCTCCTCCACGGGGCAGAGGAAGAACTCGCCCTCGAGGCGGTCGGGGAGGAGGGCGTCCAGGCCGGATCCCAGGGCCGTCCGGTGCTTCTTGGCGGGGTTGGTCATCGTGGAGGTTCCTGCGCGGCGTCAGGCCGCAGCCGGAGCGCGGCGGGGGGGCCGGATGAGCTCGCGAGCCATGCGCAGGTAGCTCTGGGCGCCGGTGGAGCGGATGTCGTAGAGGAGCGCCGGCTTGCCGTGGCTCGGGGACTCGCTCAGGCGCACGTTGCGTGGGATCACGGAGCGGAAGACCTTGTCCTTGAAGTGGCGCTTCACCTCGTCGGCCACCTGGTGGCTGAGGTTGTTGCGGGGGTCGAACATGGTCAACAGGATGCCCTCGATCTCGAGCCGCGGGTTGAAACCCCGCTTCACGGTGCGCACGGTGTGGAGGAGCTGGGAGAGGCCTTCCAGGGCGTAGTACTCACATTGGAGCGGGATGATGACCGCGTCCGAGGCGACCAGGGCGTTGATGGTGAGCAGGCCCAGGCTCGGGGGACAGTCCACGAGAATGTAGTCGAAGTGCTCGCGGGCCGGCGCCAACGCATCCCGGAGGCGAAACTCCCGGCGGCCGGCGGCGACAAGCTCGATCTCGGCCCCGGAGAGATCCCGGGAGGCCGGCACGAGGTGCAGGTGCTCCAGGGCGGTGGGGCGCGCCGCGGCATCCCAGGGGGCCTGGCCGGTGAGGACGTGGTAGGAGGTGAGATCTTCCGGCGCGGCCCTCATGCCGAGGCCGCTCGTGGCGTTGGATTGGGGGTCGGTGTCGAAGAGCAGCACCCGCTTCTCCGCCGCCGCGAGGGAAGCGGCGAGGTTGACCGCGGTGGTGGTCTTGCCGACGCCGCCCTTCTGGTTGGCCAGGGACAGGATGCGAGCCATGGGTACCTCCGAGGGAGGAGCGGAAGGTACCACAGGAGGGTGGGGGGAGGGAACGGGGAAGGGCGCCCGGGATCCGCGGTCCGGACG
>JBFLZB010000286.1 GCA_040756475.1 Thermodesulfobacteriota bacterium | reverse complement strand
GCCCGCGTCGGCCAGGCGGAGGTAGTGCTGGAACATCTCCGCCAGGGCGCCTTGCCGGCCCAGCCGGGGCTCCAGTGCCGCCAGGGTGTGCTGTTGCCAGATTGCCCCGGTCTGGCCGGTCTCGATGCGGGCCTCCAGCACCGCCAGCAAGGGGTCCGCATCGCCGGCCTCGACCCCCGCCGCCCGGAGCCCCCGCCGGGCCAGGGGAAGGCAGCCCAGTGCTACCTCCCGCGCGGGCACCGACGCGAGCGGCCCGCCGGGAGCTCGGGGCCAGAGCAGCCGGGCCTCGAGCCCATCCTGGGCGGCCCGGTAGAAATTGCGCGACGCGTCGGCGAAGGGAAACCCCCCGGTCCAGGCCTGCGCCTGGGGCGCGATGCCCAGGGTCAGGCCCAGGAGGAACGCCGCGTTGGCCAGCATGTCGACGGGCGTGGGGCCCGACGGCAGGGCCCGCATCTCCACGCGCAAGTGCCCGCCGCCGGCCGGGTCGTACACCGGCCGGTTCCAGAGCCACACGGTGCCCACGTGCAGCCGCAGCTCGGCCAGCCCCGGAACCCGGCCGGCTTCCAGGGCGGCCCGGGGGTCCTCGTCCGAGAGCACGGGCAGCACGGGTGCATACCGGTCCACGAGGAAGCCGAAGAGACCCGCGCCGGTCGCGCCGGCCCATTGCCGGCCGAAGCTGACCCGGGCGGGCGGGGCGTCGCGCCGGCCCGCCGAAGGCCGGTCGTCGGTCGCCTGCTTCACCAGGGCAATCCGGGTCTCGTGCCAGAGCCGGTGCCCCAGAAAGGTGGGCGAGTTGCCGGCGACGGCCAGCGCGGGGGCCGCGGCCAGCTGGGCCGCGTCATAGGTGGCGGCGAAGCGCGGCGGAGGTGCCCTCAGGTGTACCTGGAACGATGCGTTGGCTCCCTCCAGGGCAACGTCGTCGGCCGAGGTCTCCAGGGGTTCGGGGCCGTCGATGCGGATGGCGAACGGTTCGCGCCGCCGCTCCCGCAGTGCGGACGAAATAGCCCGATACCGTGCCACGGGGGTCATCGCGCGGCTCCCGAAGTCTCCCCGGAGAAAGGTCGGCAGGATGCCCACCGAGGCGGCCCTTCCCCGATGGGCCCGGGCCGCCCGGGCGACGCTCGTCAGCACCTCGCGGATTTCCCGGCCCAGCGCCTCGAAGGGGCGGCCCGCGAGGGACACCGGGGAGAGGTTGCACTCGATCTCGAACCGGTCGAGCTCGTAGGTGAGGCGGGGGTCCAGCGCCTCGTGGAGGACCTTCTGGTTGGCCAGCAGCGGGCGCCCGGCCGGGTCCACCAGGAAGAGCTCCAACTCGGCGCCGATGGTCGCCGCCCCCTCCCCGAAATCCGGGCTCCGGAGCAGCTCCTCCAGGGCACCCAGGCACCCGCGAAGCCGCGCGGAAAACGCGTCGAAGTCCGCCCCGGTGAACCGATCCCGGCCGATGTCTCGCCCCATGTCTCTCGTTCCTCCGTGGTGACAGCCTGGGCCGGCGCATCGAGCGAAACGGTCCGACGCCTCAGCTTGCCCGAGGCCCGCGGCCCGTCAACCCGAAGGCACGCACCGGCCCCCCTGGCCCCGCCCACCGCAGCGAGTGTCTCACATCGCAAACCCGGAGGAGACGCGGCCGCCCCCCACATCCCGGTCTGCCGCGTTGGGCATCGGTGCACCTGCCGTCACGCCGCTTCTATGCGTTCTTTGCGTTCTTTCGCGGCCATTGCGCGAAGTTCGCCCTCCACCGAAGGGCAGATTGCCGCGAAAGGACACAAAGGACGCAAGGGATGGACCAGGAGGCGGCCAGTACTCTCCCTCCTCGCGCCCGGCGGCCGGGGCGCGGGGGCGGCCGCCCTTTAGTTTGGCTAAAGACCCTTCATTTCCACTAAAAGATCCTTGACGGGGGCCAAGCCCCCGCCTAGCATTCGGGCGCATCCGTTCACTTGCACAAGGGAGGAGACGTCCATGAAGGTAACCGTGCTCGGCGCCGCCGGCGGCATCGGCCAGCCCCTGTCCCTGCTCCTCAAGAACGCGCTCCCCGCCGGTTCCAAGCTGGCCCTCTACGATGTGGTCCCGGTGGTGGTGGGGGTCGGGGTCGACTTGAGCCACATCCCCACCGCGGTGCAGGTGAGCGGGCACGGCAAGGACGACCTGGACAAGGCCCTCAAGGGCGCCGACGTCGTGGTCATCCCGGCGGGGGTGCCCCGCAAGCCCGGCATGACCCGGGACGACCTCTTCAACGTGAACGCCGGCATCGTGAAGAACCTGATGGAGGCCGCGGCCAAGGCCTGCCCGAAGGCCTGCTTCGCGATCATCACCAACCCGGTCAACTCCACCGTCCCCATTGCCGCCGAGGTCCTGAAGAAGGCCAAGGTCTTCAATCCGAAGAAGCTCTTCGGCGTCACCACCCTCGACGTGATCCGCGCCAAGACCTTCGTGGCAGAGCTCAAGAAGCTCGACCCGGTGAAGACCAAGGTCACGGTGATCGGCGGGCACAGCGGCAACACGATCCTGCCGCTCCTCTCCAAGGTGAAGGGAGCCACGTTCACCCAGGCCGAGCTCGACACGCTCACGCCCCGCATCCAGGAGGCGGGCACCGAGGTGGTGGAGGCCAAGGCCGGCGCGGGCTCGGCCACCCTCTCCATGGCCGAGGCCGCCGCCCGTTTCACCATGGCGCTGCTCCACGGTTTGAACGGCAAGGAGTCGGTGCAGTGTGCCTACGTGGCGGTGGAGGGGCAGCCCACCGACTACTTTGCGCTGCCCGTGCGGCTCGGGAAGGGCGGCATCGTCAAGGTGCCGGGGTACGGGCGGCTGAGCGCCTACGAGAAGAAGCTCTTCGACGCCATGATCCCGACGCTGCGCGACAACATCCAGAAGGGCGTGGAGTTCGCGCGCAAGGGCTGATTCCTGCCTGGCGCGGCAAGGGGCACCGAGGCTCGGGGTCACCAGGGGCGCCCGGTCGGAAGGCCGGGCGCCCCAGCGCTTCCAGGCGCCTGGTCATCCAGTCGAAATCGATATCGAAATCGACGCCGACTCCCATCGCGATTCCGATTGCGACGGAGCACGCGCGACACGAGCATTCATGCCTCGATGGTCTGAGGCGCCCCTGTGCCCTGTGGGGCGTACCCGGCCAGGAAGGATGGGTCAGGGTTTGGCCGAACGGTTCGTGGGGGAGCGCCTCCAGCCCGCGGTGGAAACCGCCGACACCTCGCGCCTGGCCCTGGGGGAACCCGGGCTTCCGGAGCGGTTCTCGTGGCGCGGGGGCACCCTCGTGGTCGCCCGGGTCCTGCGGGCGTGGCGGGAGACCGGCCCCTGCACCCACGGGAGCGGCGAGCGGTACGTGCGCAAGCACTGGTTCGAGGTGGAAGCGGCCGACGGCGAGATCGCAAAGCTCTACTTCGAGCGCCGGGGGCGCCGGGGAGAGGGCAGAGCGAGCCGGTGGTGGCTCTTCAGCGTGCGGTCCGGGGACGCCCCGAGGCGCCAAGGAGCAGGCGCGCAGCCAGGAGAAGCTCCCGGTGGCCGGACCCCGTGAGACGCGCACGCCCTCTCGGGGGCGTCGCGGCGGACCCGGCGCCATCCAGAGCCTGTGAGACGAGCCATGACCCCCCTTCTGCTTCCCCTCCTGACCGTCGACCCCCGCCGGTGCACCGCCTGCGGCCAGTGCGTCCGGGTCTGTCCCCAGGGGATCCCGGTACCGGGCCCCGGGGGGCTCCCCCAGGCCGACCCCGGGGGGGCCGACCGGTGCATCCGGT
>JBFLZB010000285.1 GCA_040756475.1 Thermodesulfobacteriota bacterium | reverse complement strand
GTAGGGTCGCGCTGACGAAGCCGGGGGGTGTTTCAGCGGAAGTGGGATGGGCAGCCAGCCCCTCGCATCAGCCTACATCGCCCGGGTCGAGGCCCATCCCCTGGCGCGCCGGATCAAGCGTGCCGACTTGGAGGACAACATGGACCTGCGGCGCCTCGCCGAACCCAGCGACCGGGACTGGGCGCGGCTGCGAAAATACCGGCGCCTCTGGGGCCGGCTTGGCCCGGGGGGTTCCGACCCGCCAAACGGGGAGGAGCCGTGATCCGCTGTCTCGCCAATCCCGAGCCCCGGCCCCCGGCCCCTGGGTCCATCGCCACGCGCACCTCCGCGCCGGCCGGCCCGCCGGGGGAGCGAGTACCTGCGGGCGAACGCAGCCAGGTGGTGCGGGAGTCGGTCTCGGGCGAGGGGCACTGCGGAGGTTCTCGGCTCAGGCGTTCTCGCTCTCGGCAAGCGCGATTGCCTGCTCGGCCAAGGCGCGCCGTACCACGTTGCGCGTCTGTTCCGCCAGCGCGATGGCCCGAAGCGCTTCTTCCCGACTCACCTCGGCGGCTTCCCCAGGATAGCGGGCCGTGGTGGCGAAGACGGAGAGGTCGTCTGCGGCGTCCAGAACGCCGATCCATCCCGCCGAGGCCTCGCAGAGCTCGCGGAGACGGCGGATGTTGTGGGTGTAGGGAAAATCGACGCCGGCGCAGACGAGATAGGCCTTCAGGTACTTTTCGGCGCACTGCTGGGCATGGAAGGCGAGGAGGCGGTACGGGAGGCCGCTGGAGAGGGTGAGGGCCAGTCGGGCGAGTCGGAGGTCTTCGTCTGCGAACGTGACCCACTGCTGAATCTTGCGGAGCACCTCGGGGTCAGGCGCGCTCATACAGCACCCGCCCCTCCCGGGCCGCCGGTCGAGCCAGGGTGCCCGGGATCCGGCGATCGGTTTCGAACTCCTCGGGAGTCATGACAATGATGTCGGTCGCCACCGGGAGCCCGCGGAGAGACCGGTCCATGGCCGTCATGAGAGCCCGCCGGTCTCCCGGGTCGCGGCAGACGACGAGCAGGTCGACGTCGCTTCGGCTGTCCGCGGTGCCCCTGGCCTGCGAACCGAACAGGATGACTCGTTCCGGATGGAACTCGTCGACGAGCCGTGCAACTGTCTTGGTGAGGACGTCTGCATCCACCATGCGAATCCCTGTGCCGAAGACTTGGGCGCAGTATAGCGTTGCGGTGGTGGAAGAGCCAGAAGTCCCAGGAAGTCGCGGACTGCGAGATCCCGCTGGGCCGGTGGCAGTGGTTCCTGGGAGCCAAGAGACGTGGCGCTCGTGCACCAGGGCATGGCGGGCCCGCCGGGGGCCGAGTAGGGTCGCGCTGACGAAGCCGGGGGGTGTTTCAGCGGAAGTGGGATGGGCAGCCAGCCCCTCGCATCAGCCTACATCGCCCGGGTCGAGGCCCATCCCCTGGCGCGCCGGATCAAGCGTGCCGACCTGGAAGACAACATGGACCTGGGGCGCCTCGCCGAACCCAGCGACCGGGACTGGGCGCGGCTGCGAAAATACCGGCGCCTCTGGGGCCGGCTTGGCCCGGGGGGTTCCGACCCGCCAAACGGGGAGGAGCCGAGATCCGCTTTCCCCCCCAATCCCGACCCCTGGCCCCCGGGTCCATCGCCTCGCGCACCTGTGCGCCGGCCGGGGCCGCGCCCCATCCTCCCGCCGAGCGGCAACACCGGGCCCCACGCCTTGAGTCCAAGACTCACCCTCTTGGGGGATGAGGCATGCGGCGTGTCGGTGGTAGCATGCTGACCGCCCGTGTCCGAGTGCGGCCGGAGGGAATAATGTTGGTTCCACGCTCCGGAGAGACCGAACATCCCCCAGCGCCCCCTGAGCCGGCCTCCGCGGCGACGCGGGGCGAGGTTGTCCTCTACGAAGCGGCCGACGGAACACCGGGGCTGGAGGTGCGCCTGGACCGGGACACGGTCTGGCTCACCCAAGCCCAGATGGCGGAGCTCTTCCAACGGGACCAGTCCGTGGTTTCGCGTCATCTGCGGAATGTGTTCGCGGAGAGTGAGCTCGAACCCGGTAGCAATATGCAGAAAATGCATATTGCTGGTTCGACCAAACCCACCGCCTTTTACAGCCTCGACGTCATCATCTCTGTCGGCTACCGGGTGAAGTCGAAGCGGGGCACCCAGTTCCGCATCTGGGCGACCCGCGTGCTGCGCGAGTACCTGGTCCGAGGCTACACGGTCAACGCGAAGCGGCTCAAGGAGCTCCAGCAGGCGGTGCGGCTCGTGGCCGACGTGGCCGAGCGCCGGGAGCTCTCCGGCGAGGAGGCGACGGCCCTGCTCCGCGTCGTCTCCGATTTTCGCCATGACGCTCCTCATCGCCGAGAGCCGGCCTGAGGAGAAGGACGTGCTCACACGGGTGGTTGTGAACCTGATCAACCGGCGAAACCGGTGACCGGCAGGCGCAAGGGGCCGGAGACTCATCCCTACCGCGACGTTCTCGGGCAGGCAGGACCGGATGCCGCCGTGCGCAAGGCAGAAACCAACGCGGCGACTGGCCGCGAACCCGAAGCCCACCGCGCCGTCGTTTCGGCCTTCCAACGCGGAACGCGGCACCCGGCACCGGCGCTGCTCTCAGGCGAGGGGTGAGGTTGGGGGGGACCTGCGGAGGTGGGACGGCACTGGCTCTCCAAGGGGAAGTGTCACAGAAGGGCAGAAAGGTTCCGATGCCGAGAATCCGGCTCCCTGCTGGTCCAGCCGTCACAGTGGGGCACCGTGGAGCGGCCGTCCGCCGGTCCAACTTGGCCGGGTCTACCGAGAACGGCACGGGCCTCGACGGGTGAAGTCCTTTCAGGCCTTGACCAGACAGTGAAATGGACGATAAGAAGTGGACAGGCTCACCGGGAGGGAAGGCGATGGGGCGAACGCTCGGGCACGGAGGCGAGGCAGCAGGGCGTCGCGCCGCCGCCCCCGGCATGGCCTCCCCAGTCGCCCCCCAGCCCCAGCCTCCTGACCCCCGCTCTCTTGGCCCCCAGCCCCCGATCCCTGATCCCCGCCTTCCCTGCCCCTTCTGCGACCGCCATGGCCGCGAGCTCGTGGCCGAGAACGCCCTCGCCGTAGCCTTCCGCGACGGCTACCCCGTCAACCCCGGGCACACCCTGATCATTCCCCGGCGCCACGTCGCGACCTGGTTCGAGGCCACCCGCGAGGAGCAGGTCGCCGTCCTCGACCTCCTCGACGAGGTGAAGGCGCGGCTCGACGCCGAGCTGAAGCCCGACGGGTACAACGGCGGGTTCAACGCCGGTGTGGCCGCCGGCCAAACGGTGCCCCACCTCCACCTGCACCTGATCCCCCGGTTCGACGGCGACGTGGACGACCCCACGGGCGGGGTGCGGTTCGTCATCCCGGCGCGGGGGAACTACCGGCGGGGAGGAGGCTTCCTCCCCACGGCCCGGGAGACCGCCGGAAGGCGAGCCCAGCCGCTCGCGGCGGGCGGGCCGGGCGACCCCTTCCTCGCCCACCTGGTCCCGCTCTTCGCCCGGGCCGACGACATCTCGATCCTCGCGGCCTTCGTGCAGGACAGCGGGGTCCAACGCCTCGAGCCCTACCTGCTCTCGGCCCTGGAGCGGGGCGCGAGGGTCCGGCTCCTCACCGGCGACTACCTGAACATCACCCAGGCCCACGCCCTGCGCCGGGTCCTGGACCTCGGCCGGGGTGCGGCCGCCGAAGGCGAGGCCTCCGGCACTCTGGAGCTCCGGGTGGTCGAGGT
>JBFLZB010000284.1 GCA_040756475.1 Thermodesulfobacteriota bacterium | reverse complement strand
GTTCGTGAAACACGCCCGGTAACACTTTGAGTATCATGGATTTCGGTCTCTTCTTGCGTCCAGGGGGGGTCTTCGTGCGGGCTGTCTTCTGGATCGCGGGGGTCGTCCTGCCGGCAACCAAGCCTGGGGTGTGAGTCCGTAGGGGCGCACTGCGTGCGCCCGCAAGGGGCTGCGGTGATCCTCGAAGACGGGCGCACGCGGTGCGCCCCTACGGGCGAATCGGCCGCGTTCCCGACCTCTCGGCGGCCATGCAAAGCCACACGGATCGCAACAGCCCCCCGTACGGCGGCGCGTGCACCCGTCCCGGTCCCCGTGTACACTTGCGCCTTTCGTGGTACCGGAGGCCAGGGGGCGAGACGGCGCGACGGGCGCCCGGGGTGACGGCGTGAGCGAGCCAGGGACGCGGGTGCGGCGGGAGGGGGATGAGGTGCGGGTCGACCTCGACGGGGGAGCGCTCCACCTGCCGGGCGCCGAGCTTCCCGGGCCGCTGCTCGACTGGATCGACGCTGGTCGGCGGGAGACCTACCGGGCCCTGGCCGCGGGCGCGACCCATGGCAGCGGGGCCGACTTCTTCGCCCAGCACCTGCCGGTGCTGGTGACCCTGCGCCGGGGCTCGGCGTTTGCCTTCGGGTGCGCCAACAAGGGGGTGGGGTACCTGCCCAGGCCCGAGCGGCTCGAAGAGTTTTCCGCGCTCTACCGGCGGGCCGCCGAGAGCGCCCGGGGCAGGCCCGCGCGGGAGACCCTGGAGGAGCGGCTGGCGGCGGCTTCCCGGTTCGGGTTCGACCGCAGCGCCGTGGACCCGCGCTGCCTCGGGTCCCTGGAGATCTTCGAGGGGGAGACCCTGGAGAACCTCCGGCGCCATCCCCTGGCCGCCCTGCTCTTTACGGGGCACCGGCCCACCTATCTCAGCTACCAGGTGGACTGTGCGGTGGAGATCCTGGAGCCCGGCGACCCCCGCTTCGAGTTTCTGCGGCTGGCCCGGGTCCTGTTCGAGTACGACGGCTTCCACGTGGCCCAGCCCCGGTTCCGGTTCGCCTACGTCTTCTGGGTCTGCGAGGCCCGGGCCAAGACCCCCCGGCGGGTCCGGGTGGAGTCCAACGGGGTTCCCGGGGTGCCGTGGGAGCCGGGTGCCGACCGGATCCTGGACGGGGTGGCGGCCGAGCGCCGCGACGACGTGCGCCGGGAGGTGGAGAGGTATGCGCTGGAGCGAGGCTACGCGTCGGTGAGCCGCGAGCTGGCGGAGGAAGCCCTCGCGGCCATGCGCCTGGCGGGCCCCTGACCGGGAAGCGGCGGGAGAGACCCATGTACGGCACCATCCTCGCGGCCCTCGACGGGTCGGCCGACGCGCAAAGCGGAGCCCGGCTCGCCCTGGCGCTGGCGCGCCGCCTGGGGTGCGCCGTTCGCGCCGCGCACGTGTACGACGCGGCCATCCACGACGAACGGTTCCGCGAGATGGAGCCGGGCCTGCCCGAGAGCTACCGGGAACCGGAGTGCCTGGAGGACCTGCGCCGCTCCCACGACGGCTTGATGGGAGAGGGCTTTCGGGCTCTCTCCCGCGGGTACCTGGAGGAGTTCCTGCAAGAGGCGGCCCGGGCGGGAGCGGCCGCTTCCGAGGTCGTGGCGCGGGGGCGAAACTACGTGGAGCTCCTGCGGCTGGCCCGGGAGCCGGGGGTGGGGCTCGTGGTGCTGGGCGCCCAGGGGCTGGGGGCCCAGGGGGACGGCCAGCTCGGGAGCACCGCCCTGCGGGTGCTCCGGAGGGCACCCTGCGACGTGCTCGTGGCGCGGGCGGCGGCTCCCCCGGGGCCGGTCCTCGCCGGGGTGGACGGGAGCCCTGGGGGCGAGGCGGCGCTGCGCCGAGCCGCGGCCTGGTGCGGCGTCCTGGGGCGGGAGCTGGAGGTGGCGGCGGCCTACGACCCCGAGCTGCACCGGACGATCTTTCGCGCCATGGCCCGGGCCCTGCCCCCCGAGCGCCAGGCCGAGGTGGGTCTGGGCAAGCAGGAAGAGCTCCACGACCGCATCGTAGACGACGGCCTGGGCAACCTCTACAGGGCCTTTCTGGAACGGGCGGGCGCGCTGGCCCGGCGTCTGGGCCGGGAACCCCGGGAGGAGCTCCTGCGGGGCAAGGCCTACCGCGCCCTGGTGGACCACGCTTCCGCCCGGGGGGCAAGCCTCCTGGCCGTGGGGCGCTTCGGGCACAACCGGGAGGACCCCTCGGATCTGGGCTCCCACGCCGAGGCGGTGGCCCGCCTGGCCCCCTGCCACGTGCTGGTGGCGGCCCCGCCTCCCGCCGAAGGGGGGGCCGGATCGGGCGGTTCGGAAGAGCTCTGCTGGGACCACGAGGCCCGGGCACGGCTGGAGCGGGTGCCCTCCTTCGCCCGGGCCGCGGCCCGCCGGGCGGTGGAAGACCGCGTGCGGGCCGAGGGCCGCGGCACCGTCTGCGCCGAGGATTTCGACCGGGTGGCGCGGCAGCTGGGCATGCCGTCGGCCAAGGGAAGCTGACAGCCACGACTCGCCACCCTGGTGGCGAGCGGGGTTCGGGAGCCCTTGCGCTCCGCCCCGCAATCCGCGATGTTTAGAGGCGGCGTCTCCGAGGGAGCCGGTGCGCCGAGCTCACTGGTTTCGCCGAGCTGCCGCAGTTCGGTCGAGGCGGCACGGGGCTGCGCTCCAGGGCTCCCGAACCCCGCCCCAGAACTTGGTGGTGGCTTCCGGACCGCGAAGAGCTCCGTGCCGACCGGAAGGGCGCTTTCGGGCCGGCACTTCGTGGGGAGGAGGAAGGGTGCCGATGGACCCCGCCGAGACCTGGGCCTTCCTGGCCATGGACCCCATCACCAAGACCTATGTTTCCTTCGGCCTCGTGGTGCTGGCCGTGGCGGAGTACGCCACGGCCATGCACCTGTTCGGCCGCAAGGGCCCCAAGGCCTGGGCGCGCCAGACCCTCACCGTGCACCGGGTGCTGGGGTACGCGTTCTTCGTCTATTTCGCGTGGATCACCTGGATCTGCCTGGACATGATGGGCCGGCTCGCCACGGCGGGGGGCTACCGGCTCGACGCCCGGGGGGCGATCCACGGCGCCCTGGCGGTGACCCTGATGGTGATCTGGGGCCTCAAGGTGAGCTTCGTGCGGCTCTACCCGGAATTCCGCATCTACGCCCGGCTCCTGGGCATGTTCCTGGCGGCGGGCACCGTGGTGCTCTGGGCCGTGGCGGGGTGGATGTTCCTGTGGCTCGTCACGGGGGTGCAGACCGTCACCCCCTGGTGACGGTGACGGGTGCCCGGGGCCGTCGCAGGAAGAAGAGGTAGAGCAGGAGTCCCCACAGGAGGGCAGAGAAGATCACGCCCCCCACCTGCCACCCGCTGGGGCGGGGCACGTCGTCCAGGGCCAGGAAGTAGGCGTCGGGGGGGATCTCCACCCCCATCCGGTCCCGCAGGATGTCGCGCACGTGGTAGGAGAACGGCTGCCGGGCAAAGGGCTGGAGCCGGCCCAGGAAGCGGTCGAGGTCGTGCCACTCGTCGGTGACCTTCTCGTAGGTGCGCACCACCAGACGGGTTCCGTAGGCCTCCAGCTGGAAGTAGGTGTGGTCCAGGCCGTAGCGGCGGTACACGAAGGCGTGCTCGAAGGTGGGCACGCCCCGCACGGCCACGAAGGCGGCCGTGGGGAACCGCCTCGGGGCCAGATCCGCCGGCCCCGAAACCTCCGCAGGCGTCCGGGGCCCCAGGTCGTAGCGCAGCTCGGGGATCTGCAAGAGGGCAAACAGGGCCACGAAGGCGAGGAAGGCCGCTTTGGCAAGGCC
>JBFLZB010000283.1 GCA_040756475.1 Thermodesulfobacteriota bacterium | reverse complement strand
CTGGGGCGGGCGGGGGGCGCCGGGGCCCCCCCGGCGCACGACGGGCAGGGCGCGGGAACGCCCGACGCACCGGTGGACGGCCCCGTCCCGGGCCCGGGCGACCCCCTCCGGTCGCGCAGCGCCGCGGCGCGTCTGGAGGAAGCGCGCTCCGCCCTGGAGCGCAGAGACTACCGCACGGCGCTGGAGGCCGCCCGGGCGGCCGCCGCCCTCAACCCCTACCTGCGGGAGGCCCGGGTCCTGGAGGCCCGGGCACTGGAGGCCTCCGGCGACCTCACGGCCGCCCTGGAGCGATGGGACGAGCTCACCCGGGACGCACCGGGGGACGGGACCGGGGAGGACGCCCCGGAGCTCGTGGCTTACGTCCTGTTGGCCCAGCGGCGCGGGCGGGGAGCCGAGGCCTACCAGCGGGTCCTGGACCGGGTGCGGGATCGTCCCGCGGACGCCGGGCTTCGGGGAACGGCCGGGTGGCTGGCTCTCGCCGAGGGCAGGCCCGAGGAGGCCCGGGAGCACCTGGAGGCGACCTGGAAGACCCCGGAGGCTCCGCGGTTCGCGCTGTACCTGGGCCGCGCGAGGCTGCTCGACGGGGACCTCTCGGGGGCGGAGCAGGCGGCCGAGGTTGCCGCCGCACGCACGGGGGCCGGCGCGCCCGAGTGGGTGCTCCTGGCCGACGTGCGCCGGGCCCAGGGGCTGGCGGCCGCCTCGGGCGAGGCCTACCGCCGGGCACTGGAGCTTGCCCCCGACGACTACGACGCACGGGTGGGTCTGGCGGTGCTGCGCCTGTCCCAGGGGAACTTCGCCGGGGCCGAGGAGCTGGCCGCCGCCGCCGCGGCGCTGCGCCCCGGCGCGCCCGAGGCGTGGACCAACCTGGGGCTCGCCCGCCGGGCCCTGGGGCAGTTCGCCGCGGCGCGGGAGGCCTACGACAGCGCCCTGCTCGCGTCTCCCCGGTACCCCCCGGCGCTCAAGAATCTCGGGATTCTCCACGAAAAGTACCTGGGTCGTCCGGCGGACGCCGTGCCCTACTACGACCGCTACCTGGAGGCGCGACCCGGAGACGACGAGGTGGCCCAGTGGCGCAGGGCGGCCCTGCGCCTGGCAGGGGAGGGGCAGCCGTGAGAGCGTTCGCGGCCCTGGTGGCGCTGGTTGCGGCGGGGTCCGCTGCCCCAGCCTCCCAGGAGACGGTGCCCGGCGGGAGCCCGCCCCCGGCCCGGGTGGAGATGGAGGAGGTGGAGATCCGGGGCGAGGTGGACCGCCCGGACGTCTTCTACATCATCCCCCGGCGGGAGGTGCGCATGGACCTGGGACCCCTCTCCAAGGACTACCGGGAGGAGATCCTGGAACCGCTCCTCCCCGGGCCCTTCGAGGAGCGGGCCACCCAGGGCGGGCGCCAGGCTGGGGGCACGGGTGAGGCAAGGTAGCGCGCGTTCGCCGAACGCGCCGCGCGATGTTTCGATTCTGAGAAAGAGGGACACTTCGATGGTGGACGTGATGGCACGGGCTTTTCAGGACGGCGGTTTCTTCATGTACCCGATCACGCTCGCCCTGGGGCTCGGGCTGGCGGTGGTGCTCGAGCGCCTCTACGTGCTCCTGGTTCGGTTCAACGTGGACGGCCGGAAGTTCTACTCGGAGCTGCGGCCGCTCATCGAGCGCGGAGACCTGGAGGCCGCCCGGGACCTGTGCGGCGACGCACCGCTTCCGCGCATCCTGCGGGCCGGCATCGAAGCGGCTCTGGGAGGGGCGGCCCGCGCACCCAACCCCTCTTACGAGCGCGCCATCCAGAACGCGGTGGACGAAGAGGCCCTGGCGGTCATCCCGGGCGTGCAGAAGCGCACCCACTACCTCTCCATGATCGCCAACGTCTCCACCCTCATGGGGCTCCTGGGCACCATCCTGGGCCTCATGCAGGCGTTCCAGGCGGTGGCCGGCGCCGACCCCTCCCAGAAGGCGGCCATGCTCGCCCAGGGGATCTCCATGGCCATGAACACCACGGCCTACGGGCTGATCGTGGCCATCCCCTGCATGGCGAGCTACGCCTTTCTCCAGTCCAAGTCGGGGAAGATCGTCGACGAGATCGACGAGTACTCGGTCAAGGTGATCAACCTCCTGGCGGCGGTGCCGCGGAGCAGCTGATGGCGGCCAAGCGGCCCAGCAAGCGTCGCCACGAGGTGCAGACCGACGTGGAGCTCAAGCTCATCCCCGTGATGAGCCTGCTCGTGGTCCTGGTGCCCATGCTCCTCCAGACCGCGGTCTTCGAACGCACCGCCGCGGTGCAGGTCAACCTGCCCAGCGCCGACGAGGTGCGCTACCTGGAGGAGCCCGACCCCGAGACGCTGGCCGAGTCCCTGACCCTGGCCCTCACCGACCAGGGGTTCCTTCTGGCCTCGGGGGAGAAGACCCTGGTGCGTCTGTCCCGCACCGGAGCCGCCGCCTTCGACTACGGGGCCCTGGAGCAGGAGCTGGCCCGGGCCAAGGAGCGGTTCCCGGCCCAGGAGTCCCTCGTGCTCCTGGTGGAGGACAAGATCCTCTACGACGACGTGATCCGCACCATGGACCGGTGCCGCCCCCACTTCCCTGCCGTCTCCCTGGCGGACCGGGTCGTGGCGGGGATGGAGGAGTAGGGCGTGCCGTTCTCCCCCACCAAGCGCAAGAAGCACCTGCGGCGGGGCGCCCGGGAGATGTCGCTCCAGCTCACGTCCATGATCGACGTCTTCACGATCCTCCTGGTGTTCCTGCTCAAGAGCTACGCCAGCGAAGGGCAGCTCGTGCAGCTCGCCGAGACCATCCGCCTGCCGGTCTCCACGGCCCAGGAGGTCATCCACCCGGCCGTCACGGTGGCGTTCAACGACCACGCGCTCTACGTGGACGGTGCGCTGCTGCTCGACGAGGTCGCCTCCCACGTGGCGGCGGAGGATCTCCTGATCGGGCCTCTGTACGAGGTGCTCCGGGACAAGGCCGCCCGCACCCGCCAGATCGCGGCTGCCAATCCCTCGGTCGTGTTCACCGGGGAGATCGTGCTCCAGGGCGACCGGGAGATCCCCTTCCGGCTCCTCAAGAAAATCATCTACACGGCGGGACAGGCCGAGTACCTCAACCAGTCCCTGGCCGTCTTCCAGGAAGAATGATGGGGCTGCCGGCCGAGGCTCCCGAGCGCCCGGAGGGGCGGTCCTGCCTCTGGGTGACCTTCGAGCGGGAGGGGCGGGTGGTGGGCCGAGTGGCCTGCCCCGAAGGCAGGGTGCGCTGGGGCCCGGGACTGGGGCTGGAGTTCACCTACCCGGTGCCCGGCGTAGGGCGCGCCGAGGAGCTCTTCGGCCGGCAGGGCCGCGCTCCGTGCCTGCGGCTGCTCGCCGGCATGGAGGGGGAGATCGCCGCCGGGTGGTCGACCCGGCTCTCCCTGGCGGACGTGCAGACCCTGGGGCTGGCCCGGGGCCGCACGGGGCAGCAGTGGCTGCCCTTGTCCCCCCCCATGCAGGGGCAGGTGGAGTACCGGGGCTTTCGGATCTCCTTTCGCTTCGGACCCGAGCCCGAGGCCGAGGCCCAGGGGGCGGCCGTGGCCCCGCCGGGCCGGCTGCCCCTTCGCTTCCGCCGCGGGCCCCTGGCCCGGGAAGAGTGGCCGTTTACCCTGCTGGCCTGGGGCCTGTACGCCCTCTTGCTTTATGGGGCGGTTCAGCTGGCGGCCCATCCCCTGCCCCTGGCGCCCCACCCGGAGGCGGTCGCCCAGCGGTTTGCCCGGCTCATCTACGAGGCGCCCCAGGCCCCGAGCCGGGCGCGCACCGAGATCCTCAAGAAGCAGGAAGCCGAAAAGGCGGCCGAGCCCGAGCCCCCGCCGCCGGAGCCCGAGAAGGCGCCCGAGCCCCAGAAGGTC
>JBFLZB010000282.1 GCA_040756475.1 Thermodesulfobacteriota bacterium | reverse complement strand
TCGCCGCCGAGATCAATCGCGACGTGGGGCGGGACCGGGGGGCGGGGCTCCCCGAGCAGCCCATGCTCTTCCTCGAGCTCCACGACCTGGGCCGGCCCGCCCTGGCGTCCCGGTGGGAGGTCCTGGAGGGCATCCTGCGCCGCCACGGCGCCGAGGCCGTCGAGCGGGGCATCGGGCCCGACGAGAGGGCCCGGGTCTGGGCGGCGCGCCACGGCGCGCTCGAGTCGATCCGGCGGAACCACCCCGGGAAGGCCTTCCTCCAGGTGGACGCCTGCGTGCCGGTGAGCCGGTTCCCGGAGCTCGCGGAAGCGGCCCGGCAGGCGCTGGACGGGGAGGGGGCGACCGGCTTCATCGCCGGCCACGCGGGCGACGGAAACCTCCACGTGGCCCTCCTGGTGGACCGCGCCGACCCCGCGTCCTTCCTGCCCGCGGAGCGAGTGAACGCGGCCGTGGTGGAAAAGGCCCTGGCCATGGGGGGGACCTGCGCCGGCGAGCACGGGGTGGGAGCCGCCAAGCTCCCCTTCATGGACGCCGAACACGGGGCGGCCCTGGAGGTGATGCGCCGGGTCAAGGGCGCCCTGGACCCGGCGGGCATCTTGAACCCCGGGAAAGTGCTTCCCCCCGGAGCCTCTGCTCCGGGGAATCACCGCGCCCCGTGACGATTGCTCCCTCCCCCCCGGGGCGGAGCGCAAGGGCTCCCGGGCCCCGCTTGCCACCGAGGCGGTGGATCCACGAGGTGCCGGCGGGTTGACGGTGCCCCCGGGTGTTGGCAGGCTGGGGCCCTGGGTCCCCTGCCCCCCTGCCCCCCTGCGCCGAACCCCTGCCGCCCGGAGGCGCCCCGTGGCCAAGGCACGCACCCCCAAGATGCTGACCGCTCCCCGCATGGAGCGGTGTATCGGCTGCCACTCCTGCTCGCTGGCCTGCGCCCGCCAGGTGCACCGGCGGCTCTCCTGGGACACCGCCGGGATCCGCGTGGCGTCCTCCGGGGGGCTCACCTCGGGCTTCGAGGCGAAGACCTGCCTCGCCTGCAACCCCGCCCCCTGCGCCCGCGCCTGCCCCACCGACGCCTTCAGCCAGCGGGCCGGCGGCGGGGTGGTGGTCCGCAAGAAGCTCTGCATCCGCTGCGGCCGGTGCGCCCAGGCGTGCCCGGTGGACGCCGTCTACCTCGACCCGGCGGGGGAGCCCTTCGTCTGCCTCCACTGCGGCCGGTGCGTCCCCTTCTGCCCCCACGACTGCCTGGAGCTCGCCCCCATCCCCGAGCGCGCCTGTCTCCCCGGGGCCGGGCCGGAGGTGCTGCCGTGATCCGCGACCACTTCCGGGTGCTGCGCGTCGACCTCGCCTCGGGCCGCGGCGAGCTTCTGGAACTCGAGGGCCGAAACGAGGTCGCGGGAGGCAGCGGCCTGGCCGCGCTGCTCTTCGAGCGCTTCGCCCGGCTCGACCGGCCGTGGGACGACCCGGAGCAGCCCCTGATCTTCGCCATCGGCCCGCTCACCGGCTACTTTCCCCTGATGAGCAAGACCGTGTGCGCCTTCCGCTCGCCCTACCACGACCAGTACGCCGAGAGCCATGCCGGCGGCCGTTCGGCCCTGGCGCTGCGGTTCGCGGATCTCGACGCCCTGGTCCTCACGGGCCGGGCCGCGTGCCCCTCGTGCCTGCTCGTGGGCTCGCGCCAGCTCGAGCTCCGGGACGCCCACTACCTGTGGGGCAGCGACGTGCTCACCGCCGGCAAGGCGCTGCGCCGGATGTTCCGGGGCTCGGGGCACCGCAGCATCCTGCGGATCGGGCCTGCCGGGGAGAACCGCTCGGCCATGGCCTGCATCAACGCCGACACCTACCGCCACTTCGGGAGGCTCGGGGGCGGGGCGGTGATGGGGGCGAAGAACGTGAAAGCCCTCTGCCTCGTGGGCGACGCCTCCTTCCCCCTCCCGGAGGGCCGCGCCTACACCCAGGTCTTCGACGAGGTCCACCGCCAGGTGACCGCCACGGAGATGATGCGCAAGTACCACAACCTGGGAACACCGGCGAACGTCGCCGTGCTCAACGGCCTTCGGGCCCTGCCCTGCCGGAACCTCCAGCAGACGAGCGACCCCCAGGTGGAAGGGATCACCGGAGAGCGCTTCGCCGACGCGGCGCTCCTGCGAAACTCCGCCTGCTCCGGGTGCCCCGTGGGCTGCATCCACGTGGGCTTCGTGCGGGAGAAGTTCATGGCCGACAACCGGTACCTCTTCCGCCAGGTCGCCTACGACTTCGAGCCCATCTTCTCGATCGGCTCGATGCTCGGCGTCTTCGACGCCTTCGCGGTGCTGGGTCTTCTCGACGCGGTGGAGCGCATGGGCCTCGACGTCATGTCCGCCGGTGTCGCCCTGGCCTGGGCGACCGAAGCGACGGAGAAGGATTTGGTGGCGGAGGCGGAAACCGCGGTGGGGCTTCGCTTCGGCGACGCCGAGACCTACAAGGCCGCCGTGGCGCACCTGGCCCGCGGAACGAACGACTTCTACCGGCTCCTGGCCTCCGGCACCCGAAACGCCGCGGCGCGCTACGGCGGCGACGACTTCGCCTGCGTCCTGGGGCAGGAGATGGCCGGCTACGCGAGCGGAGAGGTCTTCTTCGTGGGTCAGGCCCTGGGGCTGCGCCACTCCCACCTCGACGTGGGCGGCTACACCTACGAGGAGAAGCATCCCGAGCGCGACGCAGGAGCAGCCGTCGCCTTCTACGAAGCCGACGAACGGGAACGGGCGGTCCTCACCTCCATGGTCGCCTGCCTCTTCGCCCGCGGCGTCTATACCGCCACCCTCCTCGCCGAGTGCCTGCGCTGCGTGGGCTACGAGGCCCTGGCCCAGGACTTGGGCGCCCTGGGCCGCGAGGTCCAGAAGCGGCGCTGGCGGGCTCGTCTGGCCACCGGCTACCAGCCCGAGGCCGTCACGATTCCGAAGCGATTCGCCGAGGTGGAAAACTGGAAGGGCGGCATCGACCCAGGCTTCCTGTCCCAGCTCCAAGCCGCCTACGCCCGCCGCATCCGCGAGCTCGGGGGCCAGGCGCCCGCCTGAACTCGCGCCTTCGCCACAGCAGCGCAGGGGGCACAGAATCGCTTTCTCCCCCCGAGACAGAGCCAATGCACGGGGCGCGCAATGGGTGGCGGCTGACCGGGTCTCATTCCCCCTTCCGGATTTCGTTTCAAAACGGTAAAGTGCCGTCCGTCTTCCTCGGACCCTCGTGTTGCCGATCCAGAAACTTGGCTCTGCGGCGGACCTGAGGCTTAGAGATGTTTATGGAGTTTCAGATTTCAAGGTGTCCCGCAGATTCCGTTCCAACAACAATTGCGAGGTGTATGCTATGGATTCATTCGGGCAATTTATATACGCATCAGAAATCGTGTCGCAATGCAAGTTCGCCCTCGGCGGGCTTGGACAGTTGAATTTCGCCCTCAAATCGATACAGGAAAGCAGCGACGCACAGCCAGAGCGTTCACAGTTTTTCTGCAATGAAGTGTTCCGATCCATTCACAGCTTCCTGTCGCATGCGAGCAACATCTCTCGGCTGTTTTGGCCGGCGGTACCCGAGCGGCTCAACGAAGAGAGCGAGGAAGCCTATGAAGCACGGATTTCCTCGCAACCCTCGGTGGCCCGTGCGCGTGCGCTTCGTGCCGCGTTCGGACTCCCGGACGACCATGTCCTCAAGAGTCGTAAGCTTCACGATTTACTCGAGCACTTTGATGAGAAGTTAGATCAATGGCGCGCTACGAATGCGCATCAGAATATCATCAATGATTACATCGGACCCAAGGATGACATCATTGGCGCAGCCGAAACCTACATGATGCGGTGGTTCGATCCTTCGAAGGGGACTTTCACGTTTCGTGGCGAAACATTCGATTTACAGGCGCTCTCGACCGCAGCAGACGAAATGCTCCAACGAGCGACGAAGGTGGAAGAGCAGTTGCGAGAGAAACTGAAAAATGAAGCCCTCGCACT
>JBFLZB010000281.1 GCA_040756475.1 Thermodesulfobacteriota bacterium | reverse complement strand
TTCCTGAGGAATCCCCTCGGAGGCGACTCTAGAGGTCTCGGTATGTCGTTGGGGCGGATTCGCTACGACATACGGGGGCAAGGAGGGGTGGACGGGTGGTGCACCTCCTGCGGGACAGCCTCTCTCACGCGCTCGTGATCACGGGCTTCGTCTTCGTGATGATGCTGGTGGTCGAGTACCTCCAGGTGCTGAGCCGGGGCCTGTGGGAACGGGGGCTTCGGGGCAGCCGCTGGCGTCAGTACCTCCTGGCGGCGCTCCTGGGGGCACTGCCAGGCTGCCTGGGCGCGTTTGCTGTTGCGGCGCTGCGCGCCCACGGCGTGGTGAGCTTGGGGGCGCTGGTGGCGTGCATGGTCGCGACCAGCGGCGACGAGGCCTTCGTGATGCTCGCCATGATGCCCCAACGAGCGTTGGGCATCTTCGCACTCCTTTTCGCCCTGGGTATCGCCGCCGGCCTCGCCACCGACGCCATCTTCGATGCCGGAAGATCGAGCAATTCCAATTGTGCGACGGGTCTGGGCGTCCACGAAGAGGAGCTGTGCCACTGCTATCCCCGAGGTCGCATCGTGGAGCAGTTGGGCCATTGCACCCTGGCCCGCGGGACGCTTCTCGTCTTCCTGGTGTTGTTCCTCTTCGGCGTGCTCTCTGGGCAGCTGGGGCCTCCGACCTGGAACTGGGTCAAGGTCTCGCTCCTCCTGGCGGCAGGCCTGGGGCTCTTCATCGTGTCTACCGTGCCCGATCACTTTCTGGAAGAGCACCTTTGGCAGCACGTGGCCAAGGTCCACCTGCCTCGGGTGTTCCTCTGCACGTTGGGTGCGCTCACCGCGATGCGGGTGCTCGTGGACCACCTCCACTTGGAGGGGTGGCTACACGAGAATCAGCTGGTGGTCCTGCTGATTGCCTGTCTCGTAGGGCTGATCCCGGAGTCCGGGCCGCACCTGGTTTTCGTGACCTTGTACGTGAGCGGCGCGGTGCCTTTGAGCGTGCTGGTGGCGAGCTCCGTGGTCCAGGACGGTCACGGGATGCTCCCGGTCCTCGCCGAATCCCGCCGGGATTTCGTGCGGGTGAAAGCGGTGAACCTGGGGGCAGGCCTGGTGGTGGGCTTGGTGGGTTACAGAGTTGACTTACGACCGCTTGCACCCTGCACCAAGTGGTAAGAGTGCGCCGGGATTCGCGGAGCCCGGCCCATCGTCGCCGCCTCTCCCCCTCGTCTCTCCCGAAAGGGTTTCCCATGGCTAGAACTCATGCCCCCCTGCAGTCGCGACTGGAGCCTGGCGCGGCCACCTCCCTGACGCACGACCGGTTCGTCGTCGACAGCCTGCCGATCGCCGTGGTCACGGTCGACCCCGACTTGCGCATCAGCGGGTTCAACCCTTGGGCAGAACACCTCACAGGGTACGCGAAAGACGAGGTCATCGGCCGGCCGTGCGGCGAGGTCCTCCAGGGTGAGCGGTGCCACGCGCAGTGCCCCCTGCGAACCGTGCTCGACCAGGAGCATCGCGTCCTGCGGCTCGAGACCACCATCCGGAACAGACAAGGCCAGCGGATCCCCGTGCGCATGAACACGGCCGGGCTGTTCGACGCCAGCGGCGCCCTGATCGGGGGCGTGGAGGCCTTCCAGGACCTTTCGGAGCTCAAGCGCGCCGAACGGGAACGGGACAACTTGACCTCCATGTTCGCCCACGACCTGAAGTCCTCCGTGGTGATCATCGGAGGGTTCGCCCGCCGCCTCCTGGCCGGCGCCGGGGACATCAGCGCAGAGACCGCGCGGCGCCCGCTCGAGGTGATCAAGAAGGAAGCGGACAAGCTGGAGTCGCTGATGAACGAGTTCCTGGAGTTCTCCCGCCTCCAGGCCGGGCAGTTTGTGCTCAATCCAAGCGCGATCTCTCTCGAAACAGAGCTCGCCGAGGTGGTGGAGGCTTACCGGCTCCAGGCCGCGCAGGCGGAGGTCGAGGTGGTCGTCCCGGTTCGTGCCGAGCTGCCGGTCATCCAGGCCGACGCGGGCCGACTGCGCCGGGTGTTCGTGAACCTGCTGGACAACGCGCTCAAGTACGCCCGTCCCCGGACGACGGTCACCATCGCCCTCGACGACCTCGGCCCGGAGCTTGCCGTGCGATTTGAAGACCAGGGGCCGGGCATCGAGCACGACGAACTGCCTTACCTCTTCGATCCCTTTCACCGCGGCGCCGGCACCGAGCTCCGGCAGGGGTTTGGCTTGGGCCTCCCCACGGTAAAGACCATCGTCGAGGCCCATGGCGGCCGTGTACACGTGGAGAGCGCGCCGGGCAAGGGGTCGGTGTTCACGGTGGTGCTTCCCAAGGCAGGTCAGGGGGTGGCGCCGAGACAGGAGCCGGCTCCGCGGGCAGGCATCCCGGGCAGGTAAGGCGAGGTTCGGAAGCAGAGCCGATGAACACAACAGGTTTCCAACCGACGGCCCCGGACAGGGATGGCGCGGAGCGGATCGCCTGGTTGTCGGTCACCGTCAACCTGCTCCTGGTGGCGATCAAAGCGATCCTGGCTGTCCTTACCGGCAGCCTTGCGATCCGCGCCGACGCTCTCCATTCCCTGACGGACGTGGCAGGCGCCGGGATCGTCTTGCTCGGCATCCGACTCTCCCGGCGCAAGTCTCCCCGGTTTCCGTACGGCCTGTACAAGGTCGAGAACCTGGTCGCGCTGGGAACGGCACTTCTCCTGCTGGGCGCGGGCTATGAGATCCTCACCGAAGCCTTCGCGCAGGCTTCACCCGCACCCCCATCCCGCATCCCCCTGGCTGCCGCGGGAATCGGGGCCACGATCGCGATCGGCTGGCTCTTTTCTCGTTACGAGCTGCGAAGGGCCCGGGAAACCGGGTCTCCGGCCTTGGCGGCCGACGCCAGGCACGTTCGAGCCGACATGCTCTCGTCCATGGTGATCCTGGCCTCGCTGCTCGGCAGTGCCGCGGGCCTGGCCGTGGACCGGTACGCCGCGGTGGCCGCCGTGGTTTTCGTGACGCGGTCTGCCTGGGACATCCTCGTGGGCGCGGTGCGCGTTCTCCTCGACGCTTCCCTGGACTACGAGACCCTGGAGACCATTCGGCAGGTCGCCGAGAGCGACCCTCGGGTCATCGCGGTAAAGGAATTGCGCGCGCGCAACGCAGGCCGCTACAAGTTCGTGGAGCTCAGTGTGGTCGTGACGGCAAAGGCGTTGGCGAAGGGTCATCAGATCGCCGAGGAGATCGAGAGCCGGATTAACGCGAGCGTCGCCAACGTAGACCGGGTGATCATCCACTACGAACCATCCTCCAAGGATCGACTCACCGTCGGAGTGCCTCTTTGCGGCGACCGGCGGACTGTGTCGGAGCACTTCGGGGAGGCACCCTACTTCCGGCTGGTCACGGTGGACCAGGCCTCCGGCGAGGTCCGCCGAGATGCCATCCTGCAAAACCCGTGTCTTTCCGAGGACAAGGCCAAGGGCATCAAGGCAGCCCAGTGGCTCTTGCGGGAGGGGCTAGACCGGCTTGTGGTCCGCCGAGAGCTGGTGGGCAGGGGGCCCGGCTTCGTCCTCGGCGATGCCGATGTGGAAGTCCTCGTCGCGGACGAGCCCGACGCGGAACGGTCCCTCTCCATCGGCGGTGTGGAACGAACGCAGGTGCCCGGGGGTAGCGATCGAGCGACAAAGTGACCGCACCCGGGGCTCCTCCTGTACCCCGCGGCCCCGGAGCGCGAACCCAAGATGGATCCCGCGTCCCTCCGCCGTCCCCTAGATCGTCCACCCAACCGGCCGGACAACCCACCGCGACCGCCCTTGCTTGCTGCAATGCGCGGGAGCGTCTTCGACCGAAGCGTCGTCGTGGAGAGCGGGGTGACGGACGTCGCGTCGCGATCCCCAGGCGGGGGGGTGCTTCCCACCGCCGCCCCCAGGATCCACCACCTCATCTTGGGGCGGGGTCCGGGAGACTCGGAGCGTAGCCCCGTACCGCATCGACCGATCCGACACAGCCGGTGGAAACCGGTGAGCCAGGCGCACCGGTTCCGCGAGAGGCCCCT
>JBFLZB010000280.1 GCA_040756475.1 Thermodesulfobacteriota bacterium | reverse complement strand
CGCTCCGAGGGTCCCCGGCCGAAAGGCCGTCGACGGTGACCTGGGGCGGGGAGGGAGCCTGGACCACGAGCCACCCGGAGGTGCCGCCCCGCGCGCTGTCGTCCCCCGGGTGGAGGATGCGGAAGGGCTCACCTGCCCAGGCCCGCGGGGGGAACCCCCCTGGGCGCCACTCCCCGCCGAGGAGCGCTCCCAGGGGAAGGCACAGCAGCAGTGCCAGTACTCTTGCGCTCCGGCTCACCCGGCAACCTCCCCAGCTTGGGCAGCTTGGGCGGCTTCGGCGTAGGCATCCACGGCCCGCACCCCGTCCACGGCGGCGCTCACGATGCCCCCCGCGTAGCCCGCCCCCTCCCCCACCGGGTAGAGACCCGGAAAACCCGGAGCCTGGCCGTCCGTTGCCCGGGTGAGGCGCACCGGGCTCGAGGTGCGGGTCTCCACCCCGAGCAGGAGCCCTGCCTTCAGGGCGCCCACCTGCCGGATGAGGTCCGGAAGCGCCGACCGCAGGGCCTCGGCCACCCAGGGCGGCAGGCAGCTGGCCAGGTCGGCCGGCACGGTCGGCCACGGGCAGCTCGAAGGGGGAAGATCCCGGGAGGGGCGCCCGGCGACGAAGTCCTCCAGCCGCTGCGCCGGAACGCCCCGTTCCCCGCCCAGGCCGCCCGCCCGGCTCTCCCACTCCCGCTGGAAGGCGTGGCCCGCCAGGGGGCCGGGACCCAGCTCGCGGTGCCCCACGGCCGCCACCAGGGCCGCGTTGGCCCAGCGCCCGGTGCGCCCGGAGGCGCTCATTCCGTTCACCACGAGACCCCCGGCTTCACTCCCCGCGGGGATGACGACCCCGCCGGGGCACATGCAGAAAGAGTAGACATCGCGCCCTCCCGGAGTCCGGGCCTTGACCGCGAACTCCCCGGGGGGAAGACCGGGGTGCCCCGCCCACGAACCGTACTGGTTGCGGTCCACCCGCTCCTGGGGAACTTCCACCCGCAGCCCCACGGCAAAGCCCTTGGGCTCCACCGCAACCCCCTGGGCCGCCAGCGCCGAAACCAGATCGCGGGCGCTGTGCCCCGGAGCGAGAAAGACCGGCCGTCCCGGGACCTGGCCGCCGGAGGTCTCGACCCCCGCGACCCGGCCCTCTCGCAGGAGGAGCCCCTGCACCCGGGAGCGGAACCGCACCTCGGCCCCGGCGGCTTCCAGGGCGGCCCGCAGCCGGCGCAGGAGCCCCCGGAGGCGGTCGGTCCCCAGGTGGGCGCGGGCATCGAAGAGAATTTCCTCGGGCGCGCCCGCGGCCACCAACTGCTCCAGGACCCACTGCCTGCGAGGATCTTTGCCCCGATAGGTGAGCTTGCCGTCGGAAAAGGTGCCGGCCCCCCCCTCGCCGAACTGGACGTTGCTCTCGGGGTCGAGCTCCCCGCGCCGCCAGTACCGCGCTACGGTCCGGATCCGCTCGTCCAGGCAGTCACCCCGCTCGAGGAGCAGGGGCTTCCACCCGTAGGCTGCCAGGCGAAGGGCGGCAAACAGGCCCGCGGGGCCCGTCCCCACCACCAGGGGCGGCGGTCCGGCCGCGGGGGCCCGGGCGTTCTGGGGCAGGGGGCGGGGCGCGGTGTCTTCCGGCGCCCACGCCGCGACCCGCGACTCCGAGCTGCCCCGGAAAGGAAGGTCCGGCGGGGGCAGCGGGGTTCCGGGGGCGAGCAGCAGCCCGACCCGGAACACGTACCGGGGCTCCCGGCGGCCGCGGGCGTCCAGGGACCGGCGAAGAACTCTCCAGCCCCGCACCGCGGTCTCGGGTACGCCCGCCCGCCGGGCGGCCAGAGAGGGCAGGCGCTGGGCCGACTCGGAGAGCCCCAGGGTGAGCCCCGAGACCTGGACTCCCGCCAGGGCAGGAGAACCGCCGGCCTCACACGAGGACATCGGCCCCCTTGAGCTCGCCCAGGTACGCGCGGACCACCGCTTCCTCCTTTCCTCCGAGCCCCTGGAACGCCAGGCTCGCCCGGTATCGGCTGGGGAGGCTCAGGCCGCCGAGCTCGGCCACCAGGTTGCCCACCACCCGCCCCTGGATGGTGATGACCGGGTGCCGGCCCAGCTCCAGGAGCACGTCGCGCACCAGGGTACCCATCCGCAGGCGGCCCAGGTCCGCCCCGTAGTCGAAGGCGAGCCCCCCCTCGCTCAGGTTCACGACCGGGGCATCACAGGCGAACGGAGACAGGAAGGACAAGGACGCGTCCCCGCGGGTCGCCACCCGGGGGCTCTTGCGGCGGCGCTCGGAGCGGATCTCCTCGGGGTAGGCCACCTTGAAGGCCGGCAGCTCGTCGACGAACTGCACCTTGCCCTGGGCGGTGGTCTCGAAGGTGTAGGTCATCCCCTGGTACAGGGTCTCCACGTAGAGGCGCGCTCCCGGCGTCACCCGGCGGTCTCCCTCCGGCGGGGAAAAGGTGTCGATGAAGAAGCCGTCCCTCCCCAGCCCCACCACCTCGGTCGTGTACACGTCGGTGCCGGTGAGCTGGACGAGGAGCTGGACCCCGGACTTCTCCAGCCGCTGGAGCACCTCGAGAACCTCCGGGGCCACGGGGGAAACAGGCTCCGCCTCCGGCGGGGCCGGGGAGACGTTCTTCCTTCGAAAGAGCACGCGATGCCCTCCGTGGACGGGAGAGAGAGAAGCGGTGTCACGGTAGCAGAAGCGGGCCGCGCCCTTCAATTGGAAGACCGCGGCGCTCCGCCCCCGCGAGGGAGGCCTCACGACTTTAGAGGATGCGGCCGATACGGAGGCCGGGAGCTTGCCGGAGGAGCACCGTGCGCACAAACGCAATGGAGATGGAAGGCCGGGGCGTGAGGTCCGACTCGCTGGTGGAGCCCCTGCGCTCCCTGGAGTCGGTGCAGGCGGTCAAGGCGCTGCTCGCCGACCGCCCGCGGGACCTGCTGCTCTTCACCCTGGGCATCAACAACGGCTTGCGGGCCGGAGACCTGCTGCGGGCCACCGTGAACCGCGTGCGGGACGCCCGGCCCGGCTCCACGGTCCCGGTGCCCGAGAAACAGACGGGCGCCCTCGTGCCCCTGTGGATTCCGCCGGAGGCCTGGGAGACCCTGCAGCGGCACCTGGAGCTGCTGGCCCCCCCGCCCCCCCCGACCGACATGTACCTCTTCGCCACCGAGCGGGGCTGGACGCCCCTGACCCTGGAGCGGCTCGAGGAGCTGGTGGCCCAGTGGACCCGCGGGGCGGCAATTCCCGGGCGCTTCGGCGCCCACACCCTGCGCAAGACCTTCGGCTACCTCCAGCGCACCGTCTACGGTGTCGGGTTCGACGTGCTGGCCCGCTACTACCACCACGCTTCGCCCCAGGTCACCATGCGCTACCTGGGGCTGCCCCCCGAAGCGCCCGCGGCCGCGCGCCTCACCCCGCTCTGAAGCACCCCAGGGGGACCCCCCGTTCCCATCGAGCATCGCAATCGGGATCGACCCGCTGGCGATTTCGATTTCGATTTCGATCTGGATCGAGATCGCTACCCTCCCGGTCCCCCGGGAAACGCCGGGTCGGCGCTGCGTCAGCGCGCCGCCAGGTACTCGGCGAGCACGGCCTGGGTCTCCTCCGGGATGGGCTCCTGCTTGAGCCGCACGCGGCGCTCCGCCATGCGGGCGACCGTGACCTTCCACTGCTCGCAGCTCTTGGGCCGCTCCAGGGGAAGGCTCAGCCGGTGGCAGCGCACGCAGAGCGCCTCAAATGCCTCTTCGCCCTGCGGCGGATCCTGCGCGCTGCCCCACGCCGCCCCGCCCGCCAGGCAGATTGCCCACGCCACCGGGATGACCGACGTCCACCTCGCCATGACACCGCCTCCTTTCCCCGGACCGCCGGCCGGCGAGACCCGGGTTTGCTGGATCCCGCGCGCGAGAGCCAGCGCACGCGTGCCTCCACTGCTACCCCGGAGGGCGGCCTGCGTCAAGCGGGGCGGGCGGCCAGAATCCACCGCCAAATTTTTTGGGCGGGGTCCGGGAGTCCTGGAGCGCAGCCCCGTACCGCCTCGACCGAACCGCGGCAGCGAGGCCGAAAGCGGTGAGGTTCGGCGCGCCGGCTCCCTCGGCTACGCGGCCTCCGAACATCG
>JBFLZB010000279.1 GCA_040756475.1 Thermodesulfobacteriota bacterium | reverse complement strand
CTTGATCCTCAAGGTCTTCCGGCTCTTCTTGCACTTCCTGGAAACCGAACTTGGTGGAGATGAGGGGGATCGAACCCCTGACCTCAGCGTTGCGAACGCTGCGCTCTCCCAGCTGAGCTACATCCCCGAACGGCCCCTAGGTAACACAGGCCCCGTTGTCTTTCAACGGGAAAACTCCCCCGGGGGGCCTCCGACGGGACCCGAAAGCCCTCAAGGAGCCGGTGCCGCCCGCCGAAAAGTGGAGTGACGAGACACGCTGGTCTGCCCGGGAGGAACGAACCGTTGGAGCTCCGACTGGAACTGCGAAAGGGAGGCCTGGAGGCGGTCGCCTTCCTGGACGCCGGCCCGTTCGATGCCGCCGCCGCCGTCCCCCTGGCCACCGAGCGTCTGCGCTCCCTGGGTGTCTGCGCCGCGGCAGCCCCGGAAGCGTTGGCCCAGGCGCTTGCGCCCCTGGCCGCGCCCACTCCCCCGGCCGACGGGGTCGTCGTGGCCCGGGGAGAACCGCCCCAGCAGGGGATCAGCGCCCACGTGGTCGTGCACTTTCCCGTCAAGGACACCCCCGCCGAGGACGGGACGGACCCCTTCGCGGCCTATGCCGCCAACGTGGTGTACCCGGGGGAGGACCTCCTCCAGAAGACCCCTGCCTCCCCGGGAATTCCGGGCAAGAGCCTGCTGGGCGCTCCCATTGCGGCGTCGAATGGAGCCGACGTGGCCGTGCTCGCCGGCGCGGGGGTGAAGCCCGAGGACGACGGTTCGGCGTTTCGCGCCGCCGCATACGGGGTGGCGCTCTTCCACCGCGGGCAGCTACGGGTGGCCGATGCCCTCCGGGTGACCGACGACCGCATGGAGGCGCGCCTGACCGTGCTGCCCGACCCGCGCCGCGACGCCCCGGCCCAGGTGCAGAAGATCGTCGACAGCCTGGCCGCTCTGCAGGTCACCCACGGCATCGACCGGGAAGCCCTGGAGCGCGCCGTGGAGCAGGCGCGGGCGTCGGGGCGGCCCGTATCCGATGTCGTCGTGGCCCGGGGCCGGCCCCCCGCGGACGGCCGAGAGACCGACTACCGCCTGCTCATCGACTCCGAGAAGAAGGTGGGCACGGTACGCGAGGGAGACCGGATCGACTTTCGGGAAGCCGAAACGGTCAAGAACGTGGCCCACGGGGAAGCGCTGGCCGAGGTCATCCCGGCCATCGAAGCGGTGGCGGGCTTCCGGATCGACGGCAACCCGCTGCGGGCCCAACTCCAGCGCGCCACCGGCCCCAGGCCCGGCGAGAACACCGCGCCCTCGGAGGACGGCACCCGCATCGTCGCCGCCGCCGACGGCATGGTGGTCCTCAAGGCAAACCAATTCCACGTGGTGGACGAGTACCTGATCCAGGGCGACGTGGATTACCGCACCGGGAACATCCGGGCGTCGGGCTCGGTGCACGTGCGCGGCCAGGTGAAGCCGGGCTTCCAGGTCCACGCGGGCAAGGACGTGGACGTGCTGGAGGACGTGGAGGAGGCCGTCCTGGAGGCCGGGGGCGGCGTGAAGGTCGTGGGGGGCATCATGGGAGACAGCCGGGTCACCGCCGGGGGCAATCTGGCCGCGAGGTATCTGTTGAACAGCCACGTCGAGTCCGACCTCGACGTGGACGTGAAGCTCTCGGTCACCAATTGCCGCGTGTATGCCAAGGGCAAGGTGCGGGTTCTCGGCACCCCGGGAGCGATCCTGGGCGGAGAGGTCAACGCCGCCCGGGGCCTGGAGGCCCGCGCGGTGGGGTCGGAGACCGCCAAGACCCACGTGGCGGTGGGCGTCGACCTTCGGGTGCTGCGGGAGATCGAGGCCATCGACAAGGAGAATGCAGCCGCCCTCGAGGAGCTGGCGAGCCTCCAATCGAGCCTGGGGCGCGCCTTCCTTCGCGATCCCCGGGCCGCCATCGAAGCCCTCCCCCCCGCCCTGCGAAAGCCCAAGCTCGACCTGCTGGTGCGGATGAAGGCCCTCTACCAGCGCACCAATGACCTGAAAGCGCAGCGGCAGATGCTGGAGCTGGAAAACCAGGAGCTCAAGGACGCCCAGATCCTCGTCCACGGCGACATCCACGCGGGCACCACGGTCACCGTGTTCCAGGGCAAGCTCACCCTGTCCGAGAGCCAGCGCCGGGTGGTCTTCTATTACGACCGGGAGCAGGCCCGGATCGCCTCGCGGCGGCTGTAGCCCCAGGAGAACCACCCGCCTTCAGCGGCGCCGCTGGAGACCCAGGTAGGCGGCCACCTCCCCGGCCGACGCCGGCAGCGCCACGGGCCGGTTGACCAGCGCGTCGCGCGGCTCCACCTCGTAGTCCGCCTCCAGGGTCCGGGCGAAGTAGGCCTCCTGGAAGCCGGCGAACTTGAGCTGGTGGCTCGTCGAGTCGCACACGAACACGCCCCCCGCCTCCAGCAGCCCCTTCCCGAGGGCCCGCCGCAGCCCGGCCACCGCCTCTCCCCCCTGGGTGCACACCACGTGGCCATGGCGATTGACCGTGAGCATGGAGTCCATGATCTCCTGCTCGCTCACCGAGACACAGGCGAAGCGCTCCCGGTAGTGCTCCTCCACCAGGCTGCGGACCTTGGGGAAGGAAACCGGGTTGCCGATCATGGCCGCCTGGGCCACGCTGGGCCGCACCGTCACCGGCCGGTACACACCGTCCCGGCGCCACAGGGCCACGGGATTGGCGTGCTCGCTCTGGACCCCGAGGATGCGGGGCAGCTCGCCGATGATCCCCAGTCGCCAGAGGTCGAGGAACCCCTCCATCAGGGCCGTGACGTTGCCCGCGTTGCCGATGGGCACGACCACCGTGAGGCCGCCCGTCTCCCACCCGAGCTGCTGCGCCACCTCGTAGGCGAAGGACCGCTGGCCGTTGATCCGGACCGGGTTCTTGGAGTTGAGGAGGAACACGTCGTAGTCCTCCGCCAGCTCCTCCACGAGCCGCATGCAGTCGTCGAAGACACCGGGAACCTCGATCACGGTCGCGCCGCTGCCCAGGGGCTGGGAGAGCTGCTGGGGCGTGACCTTGCCCCGGGGCAGCAGCACCACCGAGGTGACCGCCCCCTTGGGCAGGTAGGAGAGGTACAGGGCCGCGGCCGCCGACGTGTCGCCGGTGCTCGCACAGATTCCCAGCACCGCCGGCGGCCGGTGGACCCGCAGGTAGTGGTTGAGAAAACTGATGGCGCTGGCCATCCCCCGGTCCTTGAAGGAGGCCGAGGGGTTCTGGCCGTCGTTCTTGACGAAGAAGGGCGCGCCGGTCCAGGCCGCCAGCTCCGGGTTGGCCCGCACCAGCGGGGTATGCCCCTCCCCCAGGCAGATCACGTCCTCCAGCGGCACCCACGGCAGCACGAGCTCGTGGAAGAGGAAGATCCCCTGCATGCCCTCCACCCGGGCGGCCCGGCGCAGGTCGAAGATGCGCCGCCACTGGGCTCCCGTGTGGCGTCGCAGGGCGTCGAAGTTGCGGTCTGCCACCTTGAGGAGACTGCGGCACGCGGGGCAGGTGTACAGCAGCCGCTCGAGCTCGAAGGTCTCCCCGCAGCCGATGCACTGGTAGACCATGCGCGGCTCGTGGCGCGGAAGGATGTCGATGCCCGTGAGGTCTTGGAGCTCGTCCGGTCGCAAGGGGGGCCTCCTGTGGCAGTGGCGTGGGATGGCAGGCACCGGGCAGCCTGCGGTGTGCGTCGAGGATGGAGCACCGCATCCGGATGCGCGAAGGGCGCGGCAAACCGCAGGCCTTTCCGGTAGCCCCCACCCGCCCGATGAGGCCGCAGAATGCTGCGCCCCTCGTCCCAGGTCAAGAGGAGATCCAAGCCCCGCCCGCGTCCTCCCTACCGCCTCCCAATCGAAATCGAAATCGATCTCGAAATCGACCCCCGCGACCCCGATTTCGATTTCGATTTCGAGGGCGGGGCTACAGGGGGGAACCGGAAGCCACTTTCCCCTGGACAGGGGGGCCCAAGGGGGGCTATACGTCTTCGGGTTGGTTGTGCGCCCCTCCGGGGCGCGAGCAGCGGCGAGGCAGCAATGGCGTCCCGATCCCTCTCCTTCTTCGGCGTTTACTTTTGGGGCTTTCCTTTT
>JBFLZB010000278.1 GCA_040756475.1 Thermodesulfobacteriota bacterium | reverse complement strand
CGCACCGGGGCTCCTGGCGGCACTGGCCCTTCCCGGGGGCGCGGCGGCCCCCGGGGACTGGCTCCTCCTCGGCACGGCCCTGGGGCTCGACGGGACCGGGCGGCTCTTCCTCGGGTTCACCGGGGTCCTCTGGCTCCTCTCGGGCCTCTACGGGCAGGCGTACCTGGGGCAGGACGGCGGACGGGCCGGCTTCTTCGGGGTCTACCTGCTCGCCCTGGCGGGGAACCTGGGCCTGTGCCTGGCCCAGGATCTCGTGAGCTTCTACCTCTTCTTCGCCCTCATGACCTTCGCCTCTTACGGCCTCGTGGTCCACGACCGCTCCCCCGCGGCCCTGGCCGCCGGGCGGGTGTACCTGGTCCTCGCGGTGGCGGGGGAGCTCCTGCTCTTTGCCGGGCTCGTCCTGCTCGCCGGCGCCGCCGGCACCCTGGCGCTCCGGGAAGCCCCCGCCGCCCTGGCCGGGGCGCCGCGGGGGGGCCTGGTCGCAACCCTTCTCCTCCTGGGGTTCGGCATCAAGGCCGGGGCGGTGCCCCTCCACGTGTGGCTGCCCCTGGCCCACCCGGCGGCGCCCACCCCCGCAAGCGCGGTCCTGAGCGGCGCCATGATCAAGGCAGGGCTCCTGGGGTGGCTGCGCTTCCTCCCCCTGGGAGAGGCGGCCCTGCCCGGCCTCGGGCTCCCCGTTGCCGCGGCGGGGATGGGGGCGGCCTTCTTCGGGGTCCTAGCGGGGTTCTTCCAGCAAAACCCGAAAACGCTCCTGGCCTACTCCAGCGTGAGTCAGATGGGCTTTCTCACTGTAGCCGTGGGTCTGGGCCTCGCCGAGCCCGCCCTGTGGCCTGCCGGGCTCGCTGCGGCGGGCGCCTACGCGCTTCACCACGGCCTGGCAAAGGGGGCCCTCTTCCTGGGGGTGGGCGTGGCGGCCGCCGGGGTCCGGGGAAGGGCTGCCCGGGCGGGCCTCGCCGCCGGCCTCGCCGTGCCCGCCCTCTCCCTGGCGGGGGTGCCGTTTACCAGCGGGGCCGCCGCCAAGGCGGCCCTCAAGGGGGCCGTGGACCTGGCGCCCGGGGCCTGGCCCGCGGCGCTGGCCTGGCTCCTGCCCCTGGCGGCGGTGGGGACGGCAGCCCTCATGGGCCGGTTCCTGTTCCTGGTGTGGCCCCGGGGGGACGGGGACAGTGACCCCTCCTTCGGGCTGGGGACGCCCTGGGCGCTCCTGGTGCTCGCCTGCGCCGGAGCGGCGTGGGCGGGACCCGCCGCAGGGTACGGCGAGGGAGCTTCCTGGTCCGGGCTGTGGTCCTCCTTCTGGCCGGCGGCGGCCGGGGGGGCGGCGGCCCTCGTCGTCTGGCGCACGGTCAGGCAACTCCCCGCGCGGGTGCCGGAGGGGGACCTGCTGGTCCCGACCCTGCGGGCGAGCCGGTGGATGGGGGGAGCCTTCCTGCGTGCCCTGGGCCCGGGGCTGGCAAGGCCCCTGCGCTGGCGCGACAGCCTCGGCACGGGCTGGGAGGCCCGATTGGCGCGCGCAGCCCCGGGGCTTCGGGCGGCCGAGGCGCACCTGGGTCGCTGGGCCTCCCTGGGGGTGGCCTTCCTCCTGGCCGCCCTGGTTCAGTTCGGCCTCTTTCTGTGGTAGGCGCCGACCAGAATCCACCACCAAATCTTTGGGGCGGGGTCCGGGAGTCCTGGAGCGCAGCCCCGTGCCGCCTCGACCGGACCGCGGCAGCGAGGCCGAAACCGGTGAGGCTCGGCGCGCCGGGTCCCTCGGCTACGCTGCCTCCGAACACCGCGGATTGCGGGGCGGAGCGCAAGGGCTCCCGGACCCCTCTTGCCACCCCGTTGGCGGATCCTGGCCGAGCGACCTCGGTGACAGCCCTGTGCCGGTCGGCTTATGCTTTGTGGGTGGACCGGCACAGGAGGGAGACGGGGTGAAGGAACGCCACGCGCGCACGGAGAGCCGAGCCCCGCGCCCGGGGGGGCGGGGGCGGCACGAGAAGAGGATCGAGCAGCCGGGCGTGACGGTGGAGGGGCGCCACGCGGGACTTCGCCTGGATCTCTTCCTCGCCGCCGTCTTCCCGGATCTCAGCCGCAAGCGGGCCAAGCGGCTCATCGACGGGCGGCGGGTCGCGGTGGATGGGCGCATCGAGGCCATGGCCTCCCGGGTGCTGCGCCGGGGCGAGCGGGTGTCGGTCCTCATGGAGGCCCCCGCCGAAACCCCGACAACCCCGCGAGACCTCCCGGTGCTCTACGAGGACGGCGAGTGCCTGGCGGTGCTCAAGCCCCCGGGGCTGCCCTCGGGGCCCACCCGAGACCCCGGGCGGCTCCACGCCGCGGCCCTGGCCGAACGCGTCGCCGGCCGGAAGCTCACCCTGCTCCACCGCCTGGACAAGGACACCTCGGGGGTGCTCCTCCTGGGGAAGACCCCCGCCTTCAGCACCGCCCTCCTCGACGCCTTCCGGCACCGGAGGGTGGAGAAGCGATACCTGGCCCTGGTGCGGGGCCGCCCGACGGAGAGCTTCGAGGTGGTTTCCCACTTGCGGGAGGGGGAGGGGGACCGGATGCTCACCGTGCGGGCCGGGGGGATGCGGGCGGAGACCGCCTTCCGGGTGCTCGCCCGTGCCCGGGAGTATGCTCTGGTGGAGGCCGCCCCCCGCACGGGCCGCACCCACCAGATTCGGATCCACCTCGCCCAGGCGGGGTGCCCCATCCTGGGCGACCCCCTCTACGGGGGCGACGCCGCGGCAGAGGGCGCGCCCGTGCCGCGGCAGATGCTCCATGCCTGGACGCTGGCCTTCGTCCACCCCGCCACGGGGGCGGAGCTGCGCCTCGAGGCACCGGTCCCCGCAGACTTCCATGGGTTGGCCCGGGCCATCTTCGGCCCGCGGCTTCCGGAGCCCCTGGAGGGGCGTTCGTCGACGGGATAGCGGGGTAAACGGGATGGGAACGACGGCGGAGGCGCAGGTCCCGGGGCGCCTTGCCCGGCCGGCCTTCCCCTGCGGAGCGGCTGAGCGACTGAAGCCGTGATTCACGAGCTGGGTGGTCAGCGGGGTCGGGGAACCCTTTCGCTCCACCGCGCAATCCGCGGTTTGTGGAGGCATCTCCCCCAGGGAACAGGTGCGCCGACCTTCACCCGTTTGCGCCGGGTGCCGCCAATCGGTCGATGCGGCGCGCGGCTGCGCTACAGGGTTCCCCGACCCCGCCCCAAAGTGGGATGGTGGGTCCTGGGAAGGGCCCGTCAGGGCGGTCCCAGTTCCCGGAGGGTGTCCTCGTAGGGGACGGGGTTCAGGCCGAGAGTCCGGGCGGCGTCCAGGGCGAGGGCGGCAAGCGCCCGCGCCTCGGCCCCGCGCCCCATCGCGGCCAGGACCAGGGCGAGGTTGTTCAGGGGCTCGGGGCGGTCGGGCGCCGTGGCGTGGGCGCGGCGAAAGGCCTCCTCGGCCCCGGCCGCGTCCCCGGAGCCATGGAGGGCGTTGCCCCACCCGAAGGCGCCCCGCCAGTCCCCGGGCCACCGGCGAAGGAACGTCTCGTAGCCCGGGGCGGCTTCCGCGGGGCGGCCGGCCTCCTCCAGGTCGGCCAGGGCTGAGAGGATCCCCTCCGGGTCCTCCCCGGCGGGCAGGCGTCCGGGGGGCAGGCCGAGGAGCCCGAAGGCGCCCCCCCGCTCCCAGGTGCGGCGGAAGGTCCCGAGGGAGACCCCCTCGGGCTCGGGCCCGCCCGCGTGGAGCACCGCGATCCCTCCCCCCAGGTCGTAGCCCGTCAGCACCGAGTAGTGCCAGCGGGGAAGCCACCGGAGCCCCCGGTTCTCGAGCACCAGGACCGGGTGCCCCGCCCCCACCTCCGCCAGCAGCCGATCGAGGCGGGGGCGGACCCGGTAGGCCAGGAGCCCCCGGTCCCGAAGCTCCCGGGGGAGGTCGACGGGCAGGGTACCGGAGCGGCCGGGCAGGTACACCAGGGGCGCCAGGGCCTCGGGGGTTTCGGGGCGTCCGGCCCACGCGAGCAGGGCGGCGAGAGAGGTGGGGCCGCAGTGGTCCTCGGTCTGCACGAGCACCGGCACCCCCGGGATTCGTGCCCGCGGCGGAAGCTCGGCCTCCCGAATCTCCCCCAGTCCCGGCGCACAGCCCCCCGCAGCGAAGGCGATCGCAGCCAGGGCCCAGCGCGCACAAACCCCGAGCCGGGAGGCCGTTG
>JBFLZB010000277.1 GCA_040756475.1 Thermodesulfobacteriota bacterium | reverse complement strand
CGCGTAACCCCGGACCTCACGACCCTGGGCAAGATCATCGGAGGAGGGCTCCCGGTGGGGGCTTACGGCGGCAAGCGCGAGATCATGGAGCGGGTCTCCCCGTCGGGTCCGGTCTACCAGGCCGGCACCCTCTCGGGAAACCCCCTGGCCATGAGCGCCGGCCTGGCGACCCTGCGGGCGCTTCGCCGGCCCGGGGTGTACGAGGCGCTGGAACACAAGTCGAAGACGCTCTGCGGCGGCCTCGCGGAGCTGACGCGCCGCCGGGGCGTATCGGCGTTTCACACGCGGGTGGGAGCCATGTTCACCACCTTCTTCCAGGAGGGTCCCGTCACCGACTACGCGACGGCACTGAAGAGCGACACCGGGCGCTTCGGCCGGTTCTTTCAGGGAATGCTGGAGCGGGGGGTGAACCTCGCCCCCAGCCAGTTCGAGGCGGGGTTTGTGAGCCTGGCGCATACGGAGGAAGACCTGGGGCGGACCCTGGAGGCGGCGGATCAGACCCTGGCAACGCTGTAAGCCCAAACAGGCGTTTGCTGCCCGTCCTTCGTCGTTTGAAATCCACCCGAAAACGCCGTCGACGCGCTTGACGCTGTTTCGACCGCTGTGCTATAGAAGGCCGACTTTCGCGCCGGGGGTCGTGGGTACCGTCGGGGCGCCTGGCCCGGCCTTTCCGGAGCGACGGGCCCCGGGGCGGAGAAGACGGTGAGCTCGCAGCGACGCGAGGCGATGCGCCTGGTCACCCGGGTCAGCGCCGGAACCCTCGAGCTGGGACTTTCCGTGGCCGTGGGGGCGGGCATCGGGTACGTGCTCGATACCCAGGTGTTCGGCGGGCGCACGACGCCGTGGCTCACGCTCTTTTGGCTCCTGTGCGGAGTGATCGCCGGGTTTCGCAGCCTGCTGCGCGTGATGCGAGAGCTTCAGCGGGAGGGCGAACAGGAGGGCAATGGCAACCCCCCCCGATGAGCCCACGGAGCCTGCGGTTCCCGAGGGAGCCCCCGAGCCGGACGCCTCGCCCATCGCGGAGGTGAGCACCAACCGGATCGAGGTTATGAATCTGTGTCTGGTGGCGGTCGCCTCCCTCGCAGGCCTGGGGATCTCCCGGGAGTTCGCGTTGGGGGTGTTCGCCGGCGGCCTCCTGATGGCCGCCAACTTCCGCGTGTTGGGGGGGGTGCTCCGGTCGGTCTTCCTCAGGGGAACCGCCCGGTTGGGCAACGTGGCGGCCTACTGGCTCAAGTTCCTCGGGGTGATGTTCCTGGTGGGGCTCTTGATCGTCAAGTTCCAGGTGGATGTCGTCGGGTTCCTCGTTGGGCTCTCGGCGATCCTCGTCGCCATCACGGCCGAGGCGGTACTTCGCCTGGCGAGACGCTAGGCACATCGGAGGCAAGGGCTCATGGCAGCAGCCGGCGACATCTACTGGACATCGTTGATTCCCGGGCTTAGTTGGGTCGAGAAGAGCCTGCCCCACCCGGAAACCGGGGAGCCGGCGCTCCACGTCTCCAACGCGATTCTCGTGGGGCTCATCATCCTGACCCTGGCCGCGGTCGCCCGCTCGAAGACCAAGACCGAGAACCTCACCGACGAGGACCTCGTACCCGAGCCGGGCCTGAGCGTGCGAACCCTGATGGAGGTCATGGTCTCGGGCATCCTGGGGATCATGCGCGACTCCATGGGGCGCGTGGCGCCCCGATTCCTCTATCTGGTGGGGGCGCTTGCCTTCTTCATCCTCTTCAGCAACCTCTCCGGCATCGTGCCCGGCTTCTCTCCACCCACGGAGAACCTCAACACCACACTGGCCTGCGCACTGGTGGTCTTCACCATGACGCACGTGTACGGCTTCAAGGAGCACGGGCCGTCGTATCTCAAGCACTTCGTCGGGCCGTTCTGGTGGCTCGCGTGGCTCATGATCCCCATCGAGATCATCTCCCACCTGGCCCGGCCCATGAGCCTCTCTTTGCGTTTGTTCGGAAACGTCATGGGCGACCACAAGGTTGGAGCCATCTTCTTCATGCTGGTGCCCTTGGCGGTCCCCATCTTCACCTTGGTGCTCGGGCTCTTCGTCTCCATCGTCCAGACTTTCGTGTTCATGCTCCTGACCATGGTGTACTTCTCGGGCGCCATCGAGCATGGGGAGCACTGAGATCGTAAACTCCGCGGGTCCGGCCCGCGTTCATCCAAAAACCACTCGAGAGGAGGTGAAAGAAATGCTCAAGAAGCTCTGGACCGTCGCTCCCGTTGCCCTGTTTGTCCTGCTGGCCGCCGCCCCGGCGTTCGCCCAGGAGGACGAGAGTGGCCTGGCCTTTCGCGGCCTGCTCGCCCTTTCGGCGGGCCTCGCCATCGCGATCGCGGCCGCCTTCGGCGCCCTGGGTCAGGCCAGGGGCCTGGCCGCTGCCCTGGAGGGTATCGCGCGCAACCCCTCGGCCTCCGGCAAGCTCGTGACCCCGATGATCATCGGCCTCGCCATGATCGAGTCCCTGGTCATCTACGCGCTGGTTATCGCCCTGATGATCGTCCTGAAGCTCTAGCTTCCCCGGAGGGCCCGCGGGGCTCTTTCCCCGGGACCCCTCCTCATCCTCGTTTCGCCTTGGAAGGGCAGGGTAACCCCCTGCCCTTCATTTCGTGTGGCGGACAGGCTCGGCTGGGCGCGGACCGCGCCGCCGGCGGCGAAGAGCCGCGAGACGCAGGCGAGCGGCCCTTCTCTTGTTCGCCAACCTTTCCGTTGAAATGTTGCCTTCAGGCGGCCAATACTTACCGACGCTCGGCGTGTCGGTTCCGGCCCGAGGCATCCGAGAGCCCAACCAACCGGCCGGTGGAAGGTGCGGCCGGGGCCGGCCCGGTTGGTACAGCGTTTGCTTGTCGTTTCGTCGGCCGTGAACCCCGTTCGGGAGGAGTTGCGATGAAGTACTGGGATCAGAAGTTCGAGACCATGCCCCGGGAGGAGATGGAGGCGTTCCAGGGCCAGAAGCTTCGGGAGACCGTGCGCTGGCTCTACGACCGGGTTCCTTTCACCAAACGCAAGTTGGACGAGGCGGGGGTCTCCCCCGACGACATCCGCTCCCTGGCCGATCTGCCGCGGCTTCCCTTCACGGTGAAGACCGACCTGAGGGACAACTACCCCTTCGGCTTGTGCGCGGTTCCGATGAAGGACCTGGTTCGCATCCACGCCTCGTCGGGCACCACCGGCAAGCCCATTACGGGGCCCTACACCGCCGAGGACCTGGACCAGTGGGCGGAGTGCATGGCTCGGATGCTCTTCGCCCAGGGCGTGCGCTCGGACGACATCTGCCAGAACGCCTACGGCATGGGCCTGTTCACCGGGGGACTCGGCTTCTACCTGGGGGCGGAGAAGCTGGGCGTGTGCCTGCTGCCCACGGGTTCGGGGATGACGGAGCGCCAGATCATGCTCCTGCAGGACTTCGGGAGCACGGTGCTCTTTTCCACGCCCACCTACGCCCTTACCATCGCGGAGAAGGCCGAGCAGATGGGCGTGGACCTGCGCAAGACCGCTCTGCGGGTGGGGTCTTTCGGGGCCGAGCCCTGGACCGTGAAGATGCGGGAAGAGATCGAGGCCCGTATGGGGCTTGCGGCCCACGAGGCATACGGGCTCACGGAGATGATGGGGCCCGGGGTGGGCTTTTCCTGCGAGGCGCGCCGCCTGCACCTCAACGAGGACCACGTCTATCCCGAGATCGTGGATCCCTCCACCCTGGAGCCGATGCCGCTGGGCGAAAAGGGGGAGCTTGTGTTCACGGCCCTCCAGCGCCGCGCCATGCCGCTTCTGCGCTACCGCACCCGCGACATCACGAGCCTGCACCGGGACACCTGCGAGTGCGGGCGCACCCTGGTGACCATGGAGAAGATCCTGGGGCGCTCCGACGACATGCTCATCATCTCGGGGGTCAACGTGTTCCCGAGCCAGGTGGAAGCGATCATCATGGAGTTCGCCGAGGTGGAGCCCCAGTACCAGATCCGCGTGTTCAAGAAGGGGTACCTCGACAACATCAAGGTGGAGGTGGAGGCCAAGCCCGAGGTCTACGGGCAGGGCAAGGACGCCCTGGCTGCCTTGAGCCGGAAGATTGGCGACCGCATCAACGGCATCATCGGCATCAACGCGCCCGTGGAGGTCGTGCCCCTGGGGAGCATCGCCCGCAGCGAGGGAAAGGCCAAGCGGGTGATCGACGAGCGCAGATAGGCAAAGCTCCAAACCCGTCAGGCGGGCGGCTGCCCGGGTCTCGTCGGGCCCGGGGCAGCCGC
>JBFLZB010000276.1 GCA_040756475.1 Thermodesulfobacteriota bacterium | reverse complement strand
AGATTTCCGAGAAGGAGGGCAAACGATGGAACACCTGGACATCGTGGTGCTGGACGAGGGCGTGGAGGAGTTGGAGATCGCAGGTCCCACGGCAACCTGCTGCTACACGACGGTTTCCATCCTGCGGGCGTGACGAGCCCGCGCCCTGTGCCACAGGTTCCGAGCGCGATTGCGACGGGCTCCTCCGGGTCGTCCGGCGCGGGGCGCTCTAACAGGCGCAAGGCATAGCGAGACGGGAGCTTCGGCTCCCGTTTCCTATTCTGGCGGCCCCGGGCAGACCGTGAACGGGCACGGCCCCGGTTTTTCCACCGCCAGTTCTCCCGCCAGAAAATCCCGATAGTCTTTCCACAGGAGACTCCCGAGCGCGACACAGCAAGCGCAGGCGCCGCAAGTGGTGAAGACGACATCCACCCGGCCGCGCAGTAGGTCCGCCGACACCCCAGCAAGTCCCACCGCGAGAGGGCTCAGGCACAGCGCCAGCGTCTGGAAGACGGCGAGCGTCCGGGCGCGCAACGCGGGAGACACCTGGGTCTGGACCAGGGACACCACGTGGTTTCCGAAGAGTCCGAGGAAGATGCCGTTTCCCGCCATGAGCGCGAGGGCCACGCCCGGACGGCCGGTGAGCCCCAGGGCTGCAAAGCCGAGGCCGCCCGCAGCCAGCGCGCCCGTGATCCAGGCCCCCCGTCGGCGCAGGCGGCTGGGAAGCACGGCTGCGAGGGTGTAGCCCCCGAGGATGCCTACACCGAAGGCGGAAAGGAGATACCCGTACCAATCCCCGGAGGCGCCCAGAAACCGCTCGTCCTTGACCAAGAAAGGCAAGAGAACGATCAGTGGGTCGAGAAAAAACGCCGCGGAAGCGTTCACCAGGGTTGCGGTGCGAAGCCCCCTATGTCTCCACACGTACGCGAAGCCGGTCCTCGTGTCAGCTGCAGTCTCGGCCAACCGGGCGCGCCAGCCGCGAGGAGGTCCCGCAGGCGTGCGCGGCACGCGCATCAAGGCCTCCGTCCCGGCGCTGACGAAGAATGTCAGGCCGTCGAGGGCGAACAAGAGGGGAGCACCCAGTATCCGGTAGGCCAGACCGCCGAGCCCTTTCCCCAAGAGACCTGCCATCTGCAAGGACGCCATGGTCACGGCGTTGGCTGCCGGCACCTGGGAGAACGGAACGAGATCGGGCGTGATCGCCCGAGCCGATGTGGCGAAAAACGCATTCGCCGCCGAGTTTCCGGCTTGGAGAAGAAAGAGCGCGGCCAAGGCCATGCCTGGATGTCTGGCGTACCCCGCGACGACTCCCGCCAACGCAAGGGCGAAGACTCCCAGGGCCACATCGCATGCCACGAGAATCCCCACCCGAGAGTACCGGTCGGCGATCGCTCCGGCCGCCGGCGACAAGACCAGGCCGGTCAGCGATCCGACCATCAGGATGGCCCCCAGGGTCGCTGCCGACCCCGTGGCGTCCACGATCCACAGGGAGAAGGCGACCGCGCTCAGGGATGAGCCGGCCAGACTCACCGTCTGGCCCTGCCACAGGAGGAAGAAGTTCCGACTCCACAGGCCCTTGTGCGCGAGCATCGACCTCAGCTCCGGGGATGGGGGGTGGCGAGAGTCCTCCAGACCCCGACGCCTGCTGCATTATTGACGAGACGGGGACCCGAGCACAAAAAGGAAGCGGTGTAACCGTCTGCACTTCCCACTTGCGGCCACCCTACCGACAGGTCCCGGGTGACAAATCCCCCCGTGGGGCGCTAGGATTCAGCCCGCACCCCGACAGTTCACCACCCCTTCAACCCGTCCTTGCCCGGAGTTCCCATGGTCCTCTCCCCCTACGCGAAAGCATTCCCCCATCCGGATAAACCCGGCACCGTGGTCGTGTTTTCGGCGAGAAAGGCGTCCGTGTGCCTGATTCCGGAGGCGCTATTCAACCGACTGGAACGAGGGGACGTCCCTGAAAGCGCCAGGGCAGCCCTGACCAGACTCGGGGTGCTCGTTGGCGACCCCGAGGCCGAGCGGGTCGAGGTGGCCGGCTACTTGGACAGGGTCAACGACTTGAGCACCGGGCTGGGGGTCGCCGTAATCTTGGGTCTGGAGTGCAATTTTCGCTGCACCTACTGCTACGAGGGGACCTTGAAGGGTCCTAGTTCCATGACCGGCGCCACCGCGGACCAACTGGTGGAGTTCCTCCAGGGACGGTTTCGCGAGGGGATGAACGAACTGATTCTCGATTTCTACGGAGGCGAGCCGTTGCTTTACACCGAGCGCATTCGCCAGATCTCGACGGCGCTCGGACCATTTGCGGCAGGGCGCGGCGCCAAGTATTCCTTCACTCTGGTGACCAACGGTTCTCTGCTGACACCGGCCATGGTTGAGGGACTCCTCCCGCTTGGCCTGCGGGCCGCAAAGGTCACGCTGGACGGCCCGGCAGAGAACCACGACCGGTTTCGCCCCTTTCGCAGCGGCCGTGGAAGCTTCGATGACATCTTCAAGAACCTGCTGGCCTGCTGCGACCTGTTTCCGGTTGGTATCGGAGGGACGTACACGCGGGAGAACTACCGCGCTTTCCCAGCACTGCTGGACTACATGATGGAACAGGGACTTAGCCCGGGGCGGGTCGCCCAGGTTTCGTTTGGGCCGGTGATGCAGACCTCCGGGGAGCATGCCCCGGAACACTGCTCCGGGTGCGCCACTGTAAACGAACCCTGGCTGGCCGAGGCCTCGGTGTTCTTGCGGGAGGAAGTGCTCAGGCGTGGGTACCGGGTGCCGCGGATCGCACCGACGCCGTGCATGGTGGACCGGACAGATGCGTTCACGGTCCACTACGACGGCACCTTGACCAAGTGCCCGGGTCTCATTGGGGACGAAAAACGAGCGGTTGGCGATGTGTGGACAGGGTTTCGCGACTACCGGGAGGACTTCAGCCTCGACCGACTGACGGATGCAGCGGAATGTGAGCGCTGCGAGTACCTCCCCCTGTGCTTTGGCGGTTGCCGATTCATGCGGCTTCAACGTGAAGGCCACATGAAGGGTGTCGAGTGCCAGCGCTCCTTCCTCGACGCAACGCTCCGGCCGCACCTTCTCCAAGACATTCGCTATCGCCTAGCCACTGGCGGTTAGGCCAGCCCATTTTCGACAGTGTGCACCGACGGTGTCAGGTATCAACATCTGACAATCGGCAAGGGTTGAGGATGCGGTTGGCTCCTCGGTTGTTGATCCCCACAATGGACGGGATGGGAGGGGATAGGGATTTTCAGAATGGGTTGACCAAGTCGGTGTGATTCTCGGATTATTCGGGCCGGTCCGGAGAAGGTCCGGGCGCGGCTGGCGAAAACGAAGCGGGCGGAGAGTTTCGCAAGAACTCTCCGGCCCGCCGCGGCCGCCGTGGTCCCAGGTAGACGGCCATCTCTTCCTCCTGCTCGAGGGCGAAGAAGCCCTCTCCGCCCCCGACCGCGCCCCCCAGTCTCACTGACCCACCGTCACCCGGGCGAGACCGCCTTCGTGCACGGGCGAAGTGGCGTGGGAGAGCCGTGGCGCTACCTGGGCGTGGGGCGGTGGGGCGAGAAGGAGTGGGCGTGGGGGATCCCCGAGAAGGGACGTCCCGGCACCAGGGTCCAGGGGGACATCCTATAAGCCTCCGGTCAAGAGAACAAATAGTGCTGTGATTTAAGTATGTTAACTTTTCCATCGCCCGCAGGACGCTCCTTAGCCGTCGTTCCTCTGACGTCGGCGGTCTCTCACCTCGGCGAACCCATGGCCTGATCGTTACCGCGTACCCGGCGTCCCCCGCCCATCGCTGGTACGGGGGCGTCGATCATCCCTTATCCAGGCTCCAGGATTCAGTGAGAGGCCCGGTATTGTCCCTCCCGAGGTCAACGCCTCGACGTAACTTGCACGGGCTTCTCTCGCCGAAACTGGACCGGCGGCGGGGGACCTGGCGCGAGAGAACGAGCCACGGCGCGGCCGAGGCACCCGGAGACGTCGGGACGGAGATGGTGGTGGGCGCGGCACCCGGGGCAGGAAATAGATCGGCCCCCAAGCGGGCAGGCCGGGGGGGCAGCCTTGCCGCACGAGGGGGCCGAAGGGGTGGGAGCTGGGGTGCTCCCTTTACTACCGAGAACCGCCCTTCCCGTCTACAAGGCGTCTACATGGACAGGACGGGGTTCTCGTAACTACTGGCGCGCCCGGCAGGATTCGAACCTGCGACCTACGGATTCGTAGTCCGTCACTCTATCCAACTGAGCTACGGGCGCGGACTTGGTTGGCTGCTTACTTGGCGACGAAATCCTTCAG
>JBFLZB010000275.1 GCA_040756475.1 Thermodesulfobacteriota bacterium | reverse complement strand
CATCGTCCACAACCTGTGGCCCGCATCGACTGGGACATGGACGCCCGCCCCCAACCCCTGGGCCGTGGAGTTCGACGAGCGGGTCAGGCAGTGCCTGGTCTCCGGCAACCATCGGGACCTGGTGGCCCCGAGCGCGTCCCTGGCGGTGCCGACGCTGGACCACTACCTCCCCATGGTCTACGCGCTCGCCCTCCAGGAGGCCGGCGAGCCGGTGACCTTCGTCCACGAGGGGATGGAGAACGCTTCGATCTCCATGCGCTGCCTTCAGGTGGGGTGAGGGCGGGCCTGCGGGAGCCGTGGGCTACGACCCGTCCGCGGGGTACGGAAAGCCGAGGGCCGGTACGAAGAGAAGATCGGCCCCGCGAAGCGTCGCGCACCACCTCGTACGTCCCGTTCGCAGCCGAGGGGCGGAGCAGCTCGTCTTGCTCCGCCCCTCGGCCTTGAACTCGCCCCTGCTACCCGGTCTTGGGAATGCCAGGTCCCGCCAGCCTTGGCGGGTCATCCCCGGCGCGTCCGGGCAAGACTCACTCGACGATCACCAGGCGCCGACCTTGCCGGCATTGAAGTATCCCAAGGCCGGGTAGGCACAGCTGACCACACCTACCCCGAGCGTCCACCAGCCGGTCATCTTGAGCAGACTCAAGCCCGCCCCGTAGTTTCCGAGGCCGAGTACGTAGAAGAACAGGAAGAAAGTAATTGCCCAGAGGAGCCAGAGAACTCCAAATTGTGGAACCTTTGGAAGCTTCTTTCCGACGGCGTTGAAGAAACCTAGAGAGATGATGAACAACATGATAGACATGGGGAAACAGTACCATCCGAGGGGCTGCAGGGCTGCGAATGCAACAAATGGATTGGCTGCAGCTCCTTCTGATACAACAGAAGACGCAAGGGCAGCATTGTTTGGATTGTACATGGCGTAGATCCCGGCTCCAAGAGAGACGTATGCGATAGCAAACGTCAGGCATGTCGCCGCTACGACGGACGACACGGTCTCGCCAAAGCCGTCGTATAACCCCTTCGTGGCGATGATCAGGGCCATCACGACGATGAGACCGCCGATAACCAGGTTCAGCATCCCGATGCCGGTTGCAGAAAACGCCAGTCCGAGCACGGGAACGTTCGCTTGCCCCGCGATCGGGTTGAAGGCCGTGATCGTCTGGGCCATCGTGAGTCCGTTGACGGCCAGGATGGCTCCCACCAGGTACAGAACGATGTACACCATGCGCGATCCTCCTTGTGGTTGAAACGTAGGCTCTCACTCACCCGTAGCGGACCCCTCCAGCACACACCTGCTCCCTGCACCTCCTTCCACCGATGCCCCCCCCTCGGCAATCCGCTGATTGACCCAGCCGCATTTTAAGCAAACGTTGTACCGGAGATGCCGTCTTGAAGAAGTGCTCGCGAGAAGGCAACTTTTCTTAGGATCTACGCGTGCATGTGTCGCTTCCTCCTTGAATTGGACCCGAGAAATAGAAACGTGTTTCGTCCCAAAAGGAGACAAAGCGATTTGCCGCTCACCACCTTGGGTCAGCCTTGTGCTGGGTTGTACTTGCCGGCTGTGCTCGCCCCGCACCCTTCGAAGCCCCCTGTGTAGCGGGTGCGGGGTGTCTCCAGTTCTCCGAGCGGGAGGCGGCTAGGGAAGCCCACACGGCCGGTTGCGTTTACCGGGGGCCCGGCCGTCGAGTCCCTGCGACGGATGGCCAACAGGACTTCCCTCAGGGTAGCTGCGTCGGATGGTGGCTTGGCTGTCTGGGCGTTTCCCACAGGCCGGCGGTGCGCAGATGTCTCGAGGTGGGGCCAGTGGTCGGCGTTGTCCCTTCGGAGGAGGAGGTTCCCGTTTCGGTCTTGCCAGTGGAACGTGTACCTGATCTGGCGACCCCTGGGATCACCTCTCCCGCGAAGAGCCGACTCCCATCCCTGCGGTCGATTGCGTCTGGGACGTGACGACCGCCCGGCCGGTGGCTCCTCCCCTCCACGCTCCCCGCCGGAAGCGCCGGGCCATCCACACCCCCTGCACGGTCTGTGACGTCACCATGGCCGCCCACACGCCGAGGGCGCCCAGGGGCGTGGCCAGGGCGAGGAGGGCCGCCAGGGGGATGCGCAGCACCCACAGGGCGCCCAGCACCACCGCCATGGTGCCCCGGGTGTCGCCCGCGCCCTGGAGCCCGCCTCCCAGGCACACGGAAAGCGCCATGAAGGGCTGGCTCACCATGTTGCACCGCAGGTAGAGGTGGGTGGCTTCCCGGACGGCGGGGTCGGGGGTGATCAGGCCGGCGAGCTCCCGAGACCAAAGGAACACGGGCAGGGCCAGGGCCGTGAGCACGGTCGCCCCGGCCCCCGCGGTGCGCCACCCGGCCCGGGCCGCTTCTTCCGGCCTCCCCGCCCCCAGGGCCTGTCCCACGAGCACGCCCGCCGCCATGTTGAGGGCGAAGGCCGGCAGGTACAGCACGGCCTCGATGCGCAGCCCGTTGGTGAGGGCCGCGGTGGCGGTGACAGCGCTCGCCCCCAGGCGCCCCAGGATGGCGTAGAGGGCCAGGGTTCCCAGGTGCCATCCCACCTGGAGGAGGCCCGCGGGCCACGCGAGCTGTGCCAATCGGCGGGCGAGGCCGAGGTCGGGCCGCCAGCTTCCCCGCAGGATTCCGTGGGACGAGAGCCCCGCCAGGGAAAACGCGGCACCCGCGAGCAGGCTTGCCCCCGTGGCCGCGGCGATCCCCAGGGGGCCCAGGGCCGGGAGCCCCCCGAGTCCGAACGCCAGGGCGAAGTTTCCGGGAACGTTGAGGGCGGTGACGACCGCCGCCGCCCCCAGCATCCAGAGGGGAAGTCCCCTGGCGCGGAAGAGCGCCGCTGCCGTCACCAGCACCGCCTGGGGAAAGGCCGCGGCCGCGTACCAGGGGAGCAACTCCGCCGTCCAGATCGCTACCTCGGGGGGGAGGAAGGCGAGGGCCTGGGGACCGGGGCTCGCGAGCATTCCGAGGAGTGAGAGGGGCGCCATGGCCGCCCCCGCGAGCAAGAGCCCCTGGCGCGAGGCGTGGGCGCTCGCCGTGGCGCTCCCGGCCCCTTCGCTCCGGGCGATGACCGCCACGAGCCCCACCCCCAGGGCGTTTCCCACCACGTTGAAGAAGAAGAGCACCGTCGCGCAAAACCCCACGGCCCCCTGGGCCGCCGGCCCGAACCGGCCGGCGACGTACACGTCCGCCAGGCCGACGAGAAACTGGAGAAACATCGCCCCCACCATGGGCCAGGCGAGCCGCCACAGGTCGCGCCAGGAGTTGCGGACGGGCAAGGGGACTCCTCCAGAAGCGGCCAAGACGTGCCGCGCGAATCGGCCCAGGGGGGACACCCAAACAACTCGACCGAGGCTCCCCTCGAAAGCGAAATCGAGGTCGAAATCGAAATCGGGTTCCCGAGCCCCGCGGGTCTTGCCTTCGCTGCCGATCTCGATTGCGATTTCGATTTCGAGGAAGAGGCCCGTGGGGCTGCACGGGAAGGTGCTGCCGCGGCAACGCGTCCCCCTGCGTAGGGTCCTTCGCGGCTCACGCGGGCGGACCCGCGCGCCACGGCTACGGCCGCGCGATCTCGAAGAGGGTGACCTCGGGCGGGGCGAGCACCCGCATGGGCGGGCCCCAGGTACCGGTGCCCCGGCTCACGTAGAGCCGACCGCCTCCCGGCAGCGTATGGAGTCCTTCCAGGTAGGGATAGGCTCGCCGCACGAAGAGGTGGAAGGGGAAGATCTGGCCCCGGTGGGTGTGGCCCGAGAGCTGAAGGTCGAAGAGCCCGGTCGCGGCCTCCGAGACCCAGGGGCGGTGCTTGAGGAGCACCGTGAAGAGTGCACCGGTGGCGGCCGGGCCCAGCACCGCGGCGTCGTCCGGGGTGCGGCTCCCTGCGGGGTCGTCGACCCCTGCGATGACGAGGGTATCACCCACGGGCACCGCCTCATTTCGCAGCACCGCAAAGCCGCTGCGGGCGAGGAAGTCGAGCCCCTGGGCGAGGCCCGCGTAGTATTCGTGGTTCCCGGTCACGGCGAACTTGCCCAGGGGCGGCTCCAGGCGTTGCCACAGGGCCGTGAGCCCGTCCAGGTGGTCCATCTGGGCGTCCACGATGTCGCCGGTGGCCACCAAGAGATCCGGTTCCAGCTCGCGCACGGCGGAGATCACCGGGGCCAGGGCCTCCTCCCGGTGGAGGAGCCCCAGGTGCAGGTCCGAGACCTGGGCGATCCGCAGGCGGTCCACGCCGGCGGGCAGCTTCTCCGTGGTCAGGCGCACCGTTTCCACCCGCAGGTCCGTGGCCTCGAAGAGGCCGTAGATCCCCACCGCCGAGGTGGCGAGGA
>JBFLZB010000274.1:2889-4407 GCA_040756475.1 Thermodesulfobacteriota bacterium | reverse complement strand
AAACCTTTCAAGCGGTTGCCCACTAGATAGCCCGGTCGGCTCTAGCGAGCCGATGACACGCCCCCCTTGCAGCAAGCACTATGCCATACGACCGCGTACCAGCTGAGTTTTATGCGCGATCGCCCTGACCCAAGCCCCGCCCGCTCTTGTCGTGGTGTGGTTGGCCGGCTAGACTCAGGGCCCCGGCGGGCGAGCCAGCATCCGGACCAGCCACAGCAGCGAGAAGGACGCAAGGGCGACCGCGGACAGCACGTGGAGGAGCGCCCGGACGAACTCCCGGTCGAAGGACGCGAGGCGGCGGTGCAGGCGCAGGTCGAGGCCGATGATCAGGAGGGCGCACAGAACCGCCGCCGGCACCAGGAGGAACCAGCCCCCCGCCCGCGCCGAGCCCACCAGGAGCGCGAGCGCGCCCAGCCAGAACCCTACCGAGAGGATCTTTCCGACCATGTCGTCCTTCCCGTCTTCCGCATCCCCCGTCGCGTCCCGGCCCGCCTTTTCTCCCCGGGGGCTCGCCACGGGCATCGGCAGCCTGCCCCACCGAGACCCGGCCGAGGCCGTGGCCGCGGTGCTCGAGCGCCTGCCCGCGTTTCCCTTCTGGCCCCAGCTACCGCGCCGCAGCCCCCTGGAGGGCATGACCCTCCAGTACCTGGAGGGGTTTCCGGGGCTGCGGGAGCGTCCGGAGGGGAAGGACCCGGTCGTCGATACGGGCCCCGAGGGGATGGGGGAGGTGGAGGCCTTCTACGGCCGCGTCCTCTCCGGCGACCCGGAGGCCTTCGCCCTATCTCCGGAGAGGGCCCCGGGATTCTACGCACTCGAAGAGTCCCTCGTCCAGTCGCGGCCCTCCGGCCTTCGCTTCGTCAAGGGCCACGTGACGGGACCGGTCACCCTGGCGACCTCCCTCAGGGACGCCGGCGGCCGCGACGTGCTCCACGACGACACCTTTCGGGAAGTGGTGGCCGTCCACCTCGCCCGGAAGGCCCTGTGGCAGGCCCGGCGGCTGGCGCGCTTGGGGGTTCCGGTGGTGATCTTCCTGGACGAGCCGGTGATGGAGGTCTTCGGTTCGGCCTACTCCACCCTGAGCCGGGAGGCGGTGGGGGCCCTCTGGTCCCCGGCGCTGGAGGCCCTGGCCGGGGAGGGGGTGCTCACGGGCATCCACTGCTGCGGCAACACCGACTGGCCGGTGCTGTTCGATTCCGGCGCCGCCATCGTGAACTTCGACGCCTACCACTTCCTGGAGAAGATGCTCCTCTACCCGGAGCCCCTCTCCCGATTCCTGGAGGCGGGCGGGGTGCTCGCCTGGGGCGCCGTGCCCACCGCCGAGAAGGCGCGGCAGCTTGCGGCGCCGGCCCTGGCTCGCCGACTCGACGAGGGGATTGCCCGGATGGCGGCGGCGGGGGTTGACGAAGGCCTGCTGCGCCGCCAGTGCCTGCTCACGCCGTCCTGCGGCATGGGGAGCCTCGACCCGGACCTGGCGGAGCACATCCTCGACCTGCTGGGAGCGGTGTCGGCCGGGTTCGA
>JBFLZB010000274.1:0-2789 GCA_040756475.1 Thermodesulfobacteriota bacterium | reverse complement strand
CGGGGGTTGACGAAGGCCTGCTGCGCCGCCAGTGCCTGCTCACGCCGTCCTGCGGCATGGGGAGCCTCGACCCGGACCTGGCGGAGCACATCCTCGACCTGCTGGGAGCGGTGTCGGCCGGGTTCGAAGCCTGAGGAGCCTTGGGCGGGTCTGGTCCTCCTGTGGCGAGTCGGATCGGTCCAATCGGGCCAATCGGTCCGATCTTGCAGATCCTTTTGCCCGCCCTGCCGGCAGGATGGCGGTCACCCGTGGCGGCACGATCCCGCGGGAATGCCGCTTCCGCAGGGGCACAGGGCGGGCGCGGGAAGGCGGGTGCCGGCCCCGAAGTCCACCGGGATGATCTGTGCGGCGCCCGGCCGTGCACCCCCGGCCCGCGGCTCGGGCGCCATCGCGATCGCCGCCCGCAGTAGGTTCTCCGCCGTGTAGCGAGGGGCCCTCCGGGCAAGGTCGAGGCCCGCCCGCAAGGCGCGGTGCCGGCGAGACAGCGTCGAGAGGCCCACGCCCCACTCCCGGGCGAGCTCGGCCCGGGACGCCGGCCGGCCGTTGAGCCGGAGCGCCGTGTACGCGACCCCGGAGGCCCAGGCGGGGTCGAGGGCCGCGCGGGGCGCGGCGGTCTCGGCGAAGTCCAGCCAGAGGTTTTCGGCCAGGAGCACTTCCAGGTGGGTGGCTCCCCGCTGGTGCAGGGTGCGGCGCAGGAGGCGCAGTTGCTGCGCTTCGGTGACCCCCAAGGCGCTGCGGCGGGCGCGAAGCCGGGGGGCGAGCTCCCGCACCCGCCGGCGCTCGGCCAGGGCCAGTGCGCGGCTCTCTCGCACGGCGGCGAGGATGCCCCCGATCTCCGCGTCTTCGGGCGTGGCCGCCAGGGCCGAGAGCAGATGGGCCTCGGCGGCGTCCCACCGCCTCTCGGCGGCGTGGATCAGCCCCAGGTCCAGGTGGGCCGGGTGGAACGTGGGATGGATCTCCAGGGCCCGCTCCAGAAGGGCCCGGGCTTCCTCTTTCTCTCCGGTCTGGTAGAGCGTCCACCCCATGGCGCACAGGCATCCGGGGTGATCCGGCTCCTCCGCCAGTCCGGCCTCGAGCTGGGCGAGGGCCTCCTCCCAGCGCCCGGCCCGGATGAGGGCGTCGGCCAGCAGCAGCCTCTGGGGCGCTCCGGATCCGTCGAGGCCCACCAGGCGCCCGAGGCTCTCCGCGGCTTCCTCGGGCCGCTGGAGCTCCAGAAGGGCGTATCCCCTGCGGTACAGGAGGAACTCCACCGCTTCCCGGTCGTCCGGGGACACGTGGCGCTCGGCGCGGTCCAGGAGCCGGAGCGCGCTTTCCCACTTGTCCTCGCGGCATTCGCGTTCGATCAGGTGCAGCAGGAGTCCGATGTGGGGCATGTTGTCCTCGCGAGAGCCCGGGCCGTCCCAGCCCTTCCGAGTCGGGGAGGCGGGACTATACAACTCGGGCACCGCGGAGAACAGGGGCAAGGCGATGTCTCGTCGTTCGCTCATGCGCGCCTCGCACTCGGGTCTGCTCGCGACGATTCCTTCACAGGCTCTCAGGTGCCGAGGAGGGTGCCGGGGCGGGCGCCCGCGGACCTGGCCCACTCGGCGGCGGGCATTTTCTTGCCGTCCTCGTGCTTCACCCGGGCGATCTCGATCTGGCCGCCCTGCCCGGTGACGCGGATGGTGTCGGCCCCGACCTCGGTGATCTCTCCAATCTCGCCTTTCACGGCGCCGAACGTGCGCACGAGGTGCTTGCGCGAACCGAAGAGCTGCAGCTTCTTGCCGCCGATGGTGGTCCAGGCGCCGGGCGCGGGGTCCGATCCCCGCACGGTGTTGTGGATCCAGTCCACGTGGTTCGCCCAGTTGATCTTCGCCTCGGCGGCCCGGAACCAGCCTTCGTAGGATGCCTGGGACTCGTCCTGCACCGCCTCCCGGTGCCCGCCTGCGACGACCAGGTCGGCCGCCTCCAGCAGGGCAGCCACACCCATCGGGAAGAGGCGGTCGAAGTAGACCGTGCCGATGGTGTCGTCCTCCGAAATGGGAGTCTCCTTCTGGAGGATGACGGGGCCTTCGTCCAGGCCGTCGGAAGGTCGAAAGATGGTGAGACCCGTCTTCGTCTCTCCCTTCGCGATGGGCCAGTTGATGGAGCTCGGGCCGCGGAACTTGGGCAGGAGCGACGGGTGGTATTGGATGGTGCCGTGCCTGGGAATGTTCACCAGGTCCTGGGGGACGAACTGGAGCACGAAGGCCATGACCGCGAGGTCCGCTTCCAGCGACCGCAGGGCGGCGAGGGCCTCCGGCGCCTTGAGAGAGGGGAACTGGAAAATCTGCAGGCCCTTCTCCGCCGCCGCGCTCTTGAGGGGATCGGGCTTGCCGCCCGCCTGCTCCGGTGCACAGAACACGCCCGCAACGGTGTCACCGCGGTCGAGGAAGGCCTGGAGAACCGCTTTGCCGAAATCCTGTTGGCCGATCAGAGCGATGCGCATCGGTGACTCCTTGCTACGGTCCGGATCGATTGGATCGGAGCGCTCCCCCGGCTCAGCGTGATCCGGGACAAGCCCGGAAGGGGCTCGGCGGCCGAGGTGCCCGCACCCAGGTTGGGACAAGGCGCAATGTCGTTCTGGCTACCACGGGGAGGCAGCTCGGTCAAGCTGGATTCGCGGGGATGGATTCGTGGGGCTTGCAGGGGGATCCCACGCCAGGGCCGCCCGGGGCAGGTCGGCTCGTCCCCCGGCGGGGGGGGGGGGGGGGGGGGGGGGCGCCCCCCCCCCCGGCACGCCCCCCCCCCCCCGGGCGGGGGGGGCGGGG
>JBFLZB010000273.1 GCA_040756475.1 Thermodesulfobacteriota bacterium | reverse complement strand
CCGGCGAAGCGCCCGCAGGGTCGCCAGGCCGGCGCTCATGGCCAGGGGGTTTCCCGAGAGGGTGCCGGCCTGGTAGACCGGACCCGACGGGGAGACCCGCTCCATGATCTCGCGCTTGCCGCCGTAGGCCCCCACCGGGAGCCCTCCCCCGATGATCTTGCCCAGGGTCGTGAGGTCCGGGGTTACGCGGTAGCGCTCCTGGGCGCCCCCCAGGGCCACCCGAAAGCCGCTCATGACCTCGTCGAAGATCAGCACGATCCCCTCCCGGGCGGTGATCTTCCGCAAGCCCTCCAGGTAGCCTTCAGCGGGGGGGATGCACCCCATGTTGCCCGGCACCGGCTCCAGGATGACGCACGCAATCTCGCCCGGGTTGGCCCCCACGAGGGCCTCCAGGGCCTCCAGATCGTTGTAGGGCACGGTCAGGGTGTTCTTGGCCACGTCGGCCGGGACCCCGGGGCTCGTGGGCACCCCGAAGGTCATGGCCCCGGAGCCCGCCTTGACCAGCAGCGCGTCCTCGTGGCCGTGATAGCACCCCTCGCACTTGACGATCTTGTCTCGCCCGGTGAAGCCACGGGCCACCCGAATGGCGCTCATGGTGGCTTCGGTGCCGGAGTTGACCATACGCACCATCTCCACGCTGGGCACGCACGCCGCAACGAGCTCGGCCATCTCCACCTCGAGCTCGGTGGGAGCCCCGTAGGAAGTGCCGTTGGCCAAGGCCTGCTCCAGGGCCGCCCGGACCTCCGGGTGGTTGTGCCCCAGGATCATGGGGCCCCAGGAGCCCACGTAGTCGATGTAGGCGTTGCCGTCCACGTCGAACAGGCGCGAGCCCTCGGCCCGGGCGATGAAGACCGGGCGCCCGCCCACGGCGCGAAACGCCCGCACCGGGCTGTTCACGCCGCCGGGGATGAGCGTTACGGCCTTGTCGAAGAGCGCTTGGGAACGGGTGTGCTGCATGGGGGGACCTCCGGGAGGGTCACAGCGGGGAACGACGGAGCGGCACAGTTAACACGAAGTCGGGCCGGGATCAAGAAAAAACCGGGATTCCGCACACTTGAAGGGCGGGAAAGGCGCGTGTTATAAGCAGTTTTCCCCACTCTGTGCAAGGAGGTCCCCATGTCCCGCCGGCTCCTCGCCGGGCTCGTGGGAGCTGTGATCCTGGCCGCTCCCCTTCCCGTCCTCGCCCAGCGCGCCGCCACCCTGAGCTTCTCCGAGCTCGGCCTGGGAACCATCCCCAGCCGGGTGGGAGCCCTGGCGTCGGACCGCACCAACCAGGTCTGGGTGGGCACCGACCAGGGAGTCTCCGGGGTCCAGGGGGACCGCCGCGCCCCCTTCTTCCCCTTTCGCGCCAACGACGGACTCCTGGCCAACGACGTGCGGGCCGTGACCTTCGGACAGCTCGGCACCGACGAGAACTTCTTCCTCGGGTTCTCCAACGGCGTCCAGTACGGTCGACTCCTCTCGACCTCGGGCCTCTCCCTGGCCGGGTCGTTGCTCGCCGGCGTCGCCCAGGACGGTCGAAACCTGGTCAACGATCTCGCCTCGGACGGGGCGGAGCGGGTGTGGGCCGCCACCGCGGGGGGGCTGGTGGAGTGGGACATCTCGGGCCAGACGCCGACCCTGGGCACCACGTTTCTGGCTTCTGCGGCGCCCTTCCTGCGGGTCGCCGTGGCTCCTTGGGAGGGCGACCGGGCGGCAGTGGCCTCCGCAGGCCGGGAGCTCTTCCTGGTGCGCACCACCAGCCCGTCCGCCCCGGCCTCGTTCTTCACCGCCAACGCCGCGGTGGCCGATCTCAACTTCGACCCCGCCGGCAACCTGTGGGCGCTCTCCGCCGGACGCGACGTGGTCCGCTTCAACGCCGCGTTCGACCCCACTTCCGGCCAGGGCTCCTTTCCCACCCGCAGCGATTTCGCCATCGACGTGAGTCCCCTGCGCGCCATGCTCGCGCTTGCCGTGGACCCCTTTACGGGAACCGTGTGGGTCGGCACGGACCTGGGGGCGTATTTCCAGACCCCCCTGGGAGGGACCCTGGCTTCCCGGGTGTGCGGCGGGGGCGACGAGCCCGGCGCCGGTTGCTGGGCCCTGGACACGACCCCGAATTTCACCCAGGCCGACCGGGTGGACCGCATCCACGCCGACCCCTCGGGCAACACCTGGTTCGGCACCAATCGAGGGCTCCGGGGGCGCATCGTCCGCCTCCTGTCGCTCGACAGCTCCACCTACCTGGGAGGGGGTGCCCAGGCCGTCGTCTCCCTGGAGGACCTTCCGGGGTTTGCAGGCAACGAAGAGACCGACACGGCAACCGTCGAGGTCAACGTGGGAACGGCCTCCACCACCCTGGAAGCGCTGGAGGAGGGCGACTCCGGCAGGTTCACGTTCAGCGTTCGGCTGGCGGACGTGGCCGACGTTCCCGGCTCCGACGGGGTGGACGTGAGCGTGGAGTACGCCTTCCTCGACCCCGACCGGTTGGAGCGAACCCTGGTGGCCCGCGGCCGCTGGGCCAACATCGTCTCCTTCGAGGACGACCTGTGGATCGGGGGCCTGTGTTTCCTGGAGGCGCTGCGGCGCTGAGGGGACGTGCGACGGTGAGCCGCGGCCTCCCGATTCTGGCGTTTCTCGGGGCGGCGGCCCTGGCCCTGGGGAGCGGGCTCGCCCCCGGGGCAGGGCACGCCCAGGGGGGCCCGTCCGCCGAGGCTCCCCCGGCCCCGGGCACGCGACTGCACTTCGAGAAGACCCTCTTCGTCCAGCGCACCGCCGACGGGCGGGTGTTCGCCGAGACGCGCCGGGTGGAGCCGGGGGAGAGCCTGCACCGGATCCTGACGCGGGAGTACCGGATCCCGGAGGAAGCCCTGCCCGCGTTCGTGCGGGCGTTTCGCGAGGCCAATCCCGGGGTCGATCCCGACCGCCTCGCGGCCGGGCAGGTGGTGAGGGTGCCCTTCAAAGTAGAAGAGGGGCTCCCTCCCTCGGCTCCTCCCGCAGCTGCCGCGCCACCCCCCGCCTACACCGTCCAGCCCGGCGACAACCTGTGGCGCATCCTGCGCGACCGGTTCGGAGTTCCCCGGGAGCAGATCCAGGAGGCCCTGGCCGCGGTGGCCCGTGCCAATCCGGGCATCCGGGATCTCAACCGGCTGCACGTCGGCCACCGCCTCGCCATCCCCCCTCTCCCGGGGGCCGTCCCCGCCGCCGAGGCGGCCGGACCCCCGGCCGGCCCTTCGGTACCCCCCTCCTACCGCACCGCCCTGGACCTCCTGCGGGAGCTGCGCTGCCAGGTCGCCGAGGACGGAGAGACCTTCGTCCCCCTGAGCCGGGGCCGCACCCTGCGGCTGGAGGGGAGGGACTTCCCGGTGGTCTCGGGCCCGGCGGGCGGCAAGGTGATCCTCGACCCGCGGGGCCGGCTGAGCGCGGCCCTGGTGCGGGCGCTGCGCGAGGAGTGGGGGTACGCGTGCGTGTCGGGGGTCGACCCGGATCCCGAGGTCTACCTCGGGGCGATCCTGCCGCGCCTGGGGTTCTTCGAGCTCTCCGAAGGGGAGCGGTCCATCCCCCTGGGCCGGGGCACGGAGCTCCTGGCCCAGGCCCGCTGGACCGTGGTGCCCCGGCCCCAGGACCTGTGGGAAGGAAGCGTACACCTGCTCTTCTCCCCGGGGTCGCTGCTCGAACCCCGGCTGGTGCTGGCGGCCCGGAGGGCCGGCTACGCCGTCCACCCCCTGGGGCCGGCCGTCCTCGGAGCCGGGAGCGAGTCGTCGGGCTCCTCTCCCGCGCCTCCCCCCTTGGCGGAACTCCCCATGGCCGACCCGGCCCAGGGCGCGTCGCACCTCCTTTCCTTGCTGGGCGTGTCCCACCGGGTGCGGCCCGAGGTGGAGTGCGACCTGGGAGGGGGCGTGCGCTACCGGATCACCCCACTGCTCACCCTGCGGTTCGGGGGGCTCGACTATGCCGTGCCCGCGGCCGAGCCCGCCCGGGCCGAAGCCATGCTCACCCGGGCCGGGTACTTCACCGTCCCGTGGCTGCCGGACGCCGCACCCCTGAACATCCTGGGAGACCTCCTGGCCCTGCTGGGGGTGCCCCACTCCCGGCCCACGGTGGAGGCCCCCGCCGGCGAGGCCCTGCGGCTTCGGGTTTCCGGAATCCTGCTCCAGGAGCCGGAGCTCGCGGAGCTCCTGTATCCGAACCGGCCGGGCCCCGGAGCCCCGTCCGACGGGCGGGCGTCGCGGATCTTCCTCACGGAGGCCCAACTGCCCCCGCCCGGGGCTTCCCTCCTCCTGGACCAGAACCTGCTGCCCTGGCTGGTCCGCTAGGATACCCATGCTGCCTGCCCTGCACCGAAAGGTCCTCCCCCTGTCCGAGCTCCTGGCGGAGATCGCTCCCCGGCGGCGCGCCGGAGAGCGGGTGGTCTTCACCAACGGCTGTTTCGACCTCCTGCACCCGGGGCACGTCA
>JBFLZB010000272.1 GCA_040756475.1 Thermodesulfobacteriota bacterium | reverse complement strand
GTCGGCGGCCTCCATGAGGGAGACGAGCAGCACCGCCTCGAGCTCGGGGTCGAGGCCCTTGGCGGCGATGGCCTCGCGGATGGCGTCGATGCGCGCGCCGTTCTTGGGCTGGAAGAACCGGGACCGCGTGCAGAACGTCTCGGTGAAGTATCCCGGCGCGCCCGGCAGCGCGTTGAGCTCCCGCACGAGCTTTCGGGCGTCGTCGAGCACGTCTTCGGCGTCGGCCTCGACGTAGCAGCGCGCCAGGGTGGCGGCGTAGGCGTTGTGGTCGTTGGCGAGGACCTGGTATCCCGCGGCCTTGAGGGCGTGCCCCACCCGGGAGGTGCCCGAGAAGAGGTCGATCACCGACCGGGCCTCCCCCGCCCGGCGGACGGCTTCCAGGATGACGGGGACGAGGGTGCGCTTGGAGCCGATGTACTTGATCACCGCCCGCTTCGTTCTCCTGCACTGGGGCACGCTGCGCATTCCGGCCAAGCCGAACACGAGTTCCGGGCATGGCGAACGGTAGCGGCGCGAAGCGACGCTGGAGGTGGAAATCATACGCTTAGGTGTTCGGCATGACCACCGTCTCCGAGGGCGGCAAAGGAGAGCGAGTTTTGCGTTGGGACCGCTTGGCCCGCAAATCGAGGCGGTAGGTGTTGTGGACCAGCCGGTCCAGGGTGGCATCCGCCGCCGTCGGATCGGGGAAGCGGGCGTGCCACTCGACCACGGGGAGCTGAGAGGCGAACAACGTGGCCTTCTTGCTGTAGCGGTCGTCAAGAACCTCGAGGAGGTCGCGGGACTGGGCGGGGGTGAGCGGGTCTCGCATCCAGTCGTCGAGGACGAGCAGCGGCACGCGGGCAAGCTCGTCGAGGAGCTTGGGGTAGGAGCCGCCGGCGCGGGCGTGGGCGAAGGCGGTCAACAGCCGTGAAGTACGCTCGTAGCGCACGGCGAGTCCCTGGCGGCAGACGGCCTGCCCCAGGGCGCAGGCGAGGTAGGTCTTGCCCGCCCCGGTAGGCCCGACGACGAGCACGTTGAGGTGGCGACGCACCCACTCCCCCTGGGCCAACTCAAGGGCCCTGTGCTCATCGGGGTAGAGCAGCTGGTAGAGGGCTGCCTCGTCGAGATCCTCGGGCAGCGGCCAGGATAGCCCGGCGCGCTGGGCCCGACGCACACAGTCGTGCACGGTCGACTGGCCGGCACCGCAGCTTCGGGCAATGGCTCGGTAGGTGAGCTGGCACTCCCACCGCAGCCGGAGAACTTCACGGACTTTTCGCATGGACAACCTTTTCTGAGCCACGTTCTCCACCTCCTTGCGCTGGGGCTAAAAGGAGGCAGAGGATGGCCGAAGAAACCAAGGTTATCCAGCGTCGCTTTCGCCTTTCCTATCCGCTAGTTCCGAAGGATTCCGGAACATGCCGAACGCGGAATCCGCAATCCGAACGCTGATTCCGGCCACGCAACCAAACCTGTTCGGCATGGCAGCGGAACCGGTGTTCGGCATCCGCCCCGCCTCGTCGACCCGGTCGGTGCCAGGGCTGAGCATCCGGCGTGTGCCCGGAGTGACCCCTTGGCACGGGGCGGCGGCGGTGGCTCTGCTCCGACGCGGCGCGGGCGGCGCTTCGGGAAGCGGTTGCGGACGTGCGGGGACGGTTTCCGTTCACGGTGGAGGCCTGGGTGCTCTTGCCCGAGCATCTTCACTGCATCTGGACGCTGCCCGATGGGGATCGGGACTTCTCCACCCGGTGGCGGTTGATCGAGGCGGGGGTGACGCGGCGGTTGGGCGGAGACGGTGCGTTTGGGAACGCACCCTGCGGGGGGCTGGAATTTTTGGGGGGGCCGCAAATTCACTCCTTTGGGTGAAGACGAGGGCAAGCTCCCCGTGGTACAGAGCCAACCGCAGGTTGGCAGACCATTTCCCGCCGGCCCCGAGGGAAACCCCGGCCAAGGGCTTCCGTGTGGAGAGGACCGCAGAGCGTGCCGATCCCGAAACCCATCGCCTCTCTCGCAGGAGTTCTTGTCCTGGCGGCCTGCTTCGCTTCGCGGGACGCCGCTGGGGCGGCAGCGTCGGAGGCGCTCGACCTTCGGCCTCCTGAGGATGCCGTCTTGTCCCTTCCGGGGGGCGGGCCGGAGGCCTGTGACGAGGAGCAACAGCTCGTCGGCGGGCCGGTGCGTCCGCTGACCCCGGAAGCCCTGCACTGCCTCCTCCGATACGACGACCTGCCCCAGGACCGCCAAAGTGGCGTTGTCCTTGCCGATGTCCGCCGCCCGGACCCGCAGGGCCGGGCCCGAATCCCCGGTTCCCTACAGATTCCCCTCTACGCCGTGCGCACGAAGGGCTTTCTCCGGTCAACGACGGTCGTCCTGATCGGCGAGGGCCACGACGACGGCCCGTTGTTGGAGGAGTGCGCGCGCCTCGGTGGGGCAGGCTTCGCGCAGGTGCGGGTGTTGGAAGGAGGGATCAACCACTGGTGGGAGCGGGGCGGCCCCATCGAGGGGGACCCAGAGGCACTGGCGGGATTGAGCCGCGTGACCCCAGCAGAGCTCGAGTCGGCGCTCCGGACCGGAGAGTGGCGCGTTGCCGGTTTTCGCGTGGAAGCCAAGGACCTGGCGCTGGCCCCCGTCGGGCCGGCGGTGCTCCTGCCCGATCCCGCAGCAGGGGAAGAGTTCGTCTCCGCGGTCCGAGCCCTGCAGAAGCGCCTTCCTGCCGGCAAGGGAAGGCTCGCTCGCCTTCTCCTCTTCGATCGCAAAGGGGACGACTGCCCGCAAGCCGAAGGTGTGCTCCGCCACGCGCGGGAAGCCGGCCAGGACCTCGGCACCGTCTTCTACCTCGATGGCGGGCTCGACGCCTACGAGCGATACCAGGCGCTCCAGAGCAATCGGGCCACGGTGGGCCAGATCCCCTCCACCGTCCGGCAGGGCCGCTGCGGGAGCTGCCCGTGACGCCCCTGGTTGCCTTTGGGCGCAACCGATCGAGCGCGGCTCCGTTCCGGTTCCCCGGCAGGAGCCAGCTCCCGCCGACGACCTTGGCGCAGAGCCGACCCTTCCCCCTGCCGCTCGCGCGGCAACTCGCCTGCGGGAGCCGCCGTGCAGTTATCCCCGCCGCCTTTGTGACTGCCGTCTTCCTCGCAACGGCACTCCCGTGCGCCGCCGCCCCGGGGGCGAGCACCCGCCACATCACCGGCGATGCCGAGCCTGCCTACCCCATCACCCGGCGGCTTCAGTTCACCCTGACCGTCCAGAACCCCTCGAACCGGCTCGTCGAAGGCGCAACCCTCCACGCCTACGCCCCGGTACGCCAGACCGCCACCCAGAAATGCCTGGAGCTCGAGACCTCTCACCCCAGCGAGCTCACCGTCGACGAACTCGGCAACCAAGTGCTTCGCTTCGCCTTTGACCCGATTCCTCCGTTCTCGACCCGGATCGTCACGATCCGCGCGAGCCTCGCCCTCTCCGAAACGCCTAACCCGCTGGAAGAGCGCAGCCTCGAGCGCTTCCTCCCCCCCGAGCCCCTCATCGAAGCCGACCACCCGGAAATCCTCCCCCTGGCCGAGACGCTGCGCCGTCCCACCCCGGCCGAGACGGCGCGGAGCATCTTCGACTGGGTGGCGGCCAACATCCGCTACGCCGGCTACCTCAAGGACGACCGCGGCGCCCTCTACGCCCTCCGCACCCGGCAAGGCGACTGCACCGAGTACATGAGCCTCTTCGTCGCCCTCTGCCGGGCGAGCGGCATCCCCGCCCGGGGGGTGGCGGGGTACGTGTATGGGGAAAACCGGGTCGTCGCCCCCGCGGATTTCCACAACTGGGCGGAGGTGCACCTGGGCGGCGCCTGGCAGGTGGCAGATCCACAAGAGAGGGTCTTCCGGGAATCGGTAGAGCGCTTCCTGGCCTTTCGCCTCCTGGGAGCCGCCCATGCCGTGGCGGGCATCCGGCACCGCTTCGGCGTGACCGCGGGTGCGCTGGCAGTGACGATGCAGTGAAGACCCTTTTCTTCTTCGTCGTATGCACTTCTTGACCTGGGGGAACGAGCATGAACCTGCTGTCCATCATCCGCCTCTCTCGCACCGCCCTTGCCGCCCTGCTGCTCGCCTTGCCCTGGCCGGGCGTGGCGGGCGCGCAGTCTGTGGTGACCATCTTCTCCAACACGACCATCGGCGCGGGCGATGCGACCTACGACGGCCAGATCGTCCGGGTGGTCGGCGCCACGGTCACGGTGGAGGGGCCGCACACCTTTGCGTCGCTGGAGCTCTCCGGAGGCGCCGTAGTGACCCACCCCCCTGGGGCGCCGGAAGGGTTGGATCTTGCGACGGCGGGTGACCTGGTGGTGGAAGCGGGCTCCCGCATCTTTGTCGACGGGCGGGGGCACGGGGCGGGGAGCGGGCCTGGGGGCGGGGCGGGTTCGACCTACACCGGTGGAGGGGCAGGTCACGGGGGCACGGGAGGCGCGGGCGTCGGTGGG
>JBFLZB010000271.1 GCA_040756475.1 Thermodesulfobacteriota bacterium | reverse complement strand
CGTCCCGCACGAGCTCCGAGAGTTCGTGCGCGCCCCCGGGAGCCGGCGCGCGCTGAACCGCGCGGCCCGCGGCCAAGGCCTCCTGGTGGCGCTGGCGCACCCGAAAATAGTTGATTCCTCCGGTGGCAAGGGAGAGCCCCATGAGCGCCACCAGGGACGCCGGGATCTGCGGGGGCTCTAAGCGGATCAGGCCGAAGACCGAGAGCATCGATCCGGTCGCCACGGTCCAGGCGGCCACCTGGGTCCGAGACAGGGAGGGCTTCCCGTCCGGCCCCAGGAGAGCGGACAGGGCCCGCCCCCCGGCGCGACGGCAGGCGAGCCCGATTCCCCCGAGCAGGGCGAGCACCAGCACCGCCGTCCACCCCACCGCGCCCACGATGTTGCCCAGGTAGACCTCCCGGTCGCCCAGGGCCACCGCCGGCTCCCGGCCCACCAGGGAGCCCTGCCTCCACTCCAGGGCCGGCATCACCCGCACCGCAGCCTTGTAGAGGGGAATCGGGTAGTCCCGCAGGTCGAAGACGAGGAGCGTGCCGCGGTAGACCACCTGCTGGCCTGCCTCCTCCTGCACCCAGAGGTGGTTCCGCGCGAGCAGCCGGGGCTTGCGCGCCCGCTCCTCCCCCTCCAGCACCCGTGTCACGGCATGGCTCCCGTGCAGGATGAGCGCGGGTTCGTCGGCGTGGGACAGGTCCTCGGTGACGAACACCCGCACAGGGTGAGACTGGAGCTGTCCGTCGGGCATGAAGAGGCGCACGGGGTCGCGGGCAGCCGCCGCCGGGACGGCGGCGAGGACGAGGACGACGGGGAAGAGCAGGAACAGTCGGGCAGGGCACATGGCCGGTCTCCGGTTGCGAGGGAGGGTAGAGCCTCAGGCCTCCCCGAACGGTACTGCGGTCCGCCCCCTGCGCAAGGTCCGGCCCCCGCGGAGGGAACGACGGTGCCCGTCTTCGGTTGCGCCGGCGACTTCCGGTCGCTAGGTTCCTGCCGTGGGGGGGAAAGGAGCGTCCCATGGGAGAGAAGATCAAGGAGACCACGGGAATCTATCTCCATGAGGTGAGGGAGGCCGGCGGCAAGGCATGGGAGGCCACCCAGCACGCACTGGCAGCGGCTGGGGCGCGGGCGGCCCGGTACGGCAAGGTGATGCAGCGCAAGCTCGACCTCGCCGCGGTGGACCGCAAGTTCGAGGGGTGCTATCGGGACCTCGGGCGGCTGGCCTTCGTGGCGCACCGCATGGGGGACCGGAGCTTCTTCGACCGACCCGACACCCTCGAACTCCTCGCCGACCTCCACGACTTGGGGGAGAAGCGCGAGGCCCTGGTGCGGGAGATCGAGATGGCGCGCGCGGGCCCCGAGGAGGAGGCCGCAGCCTCCGAGCAGGCGGAGGAGGGCTCTGCCACAGCAGAGGAGGAGCGACACCTCTAAAGAGGCGGCGCCTCAGACCGTCGAGGCCTGGGCGGGCCGCAGGGCACGAAACCCTCGGACCACGAAGGCAGGAAGACCCAGAGTAGACCGCGGAAAAGAGAATTGTGCATTCTTCGTGTCTTTGTGTCTTGGTGGTTCAAGCATTGCCTGTGGGGGCTCCCTGCGCCCCAGTGCCTTGTGGAGTGCGCGCTCCAGTCCGGGGAGGCTCGGTGAGAAACCTGATGCATTGTTCAAGGTTTCAGGTCCTCGAGGACCTCTAGAGCGCGGTCTCCCGAAACGCCACCTTGGGGTTCTTCTCGGCGAGCCAGTTCATGGACCACTGGCTCTTGAAGAGCACCACGGGACGGCCGGCCTTGTCCTCGCACCACAGGGTGCTCGAGTCCCGGTCCACCGCCCGGGGGTCGAGGCCCGGTCCGTCGTCCAGGGGTTCGACCCAGCGGGCGAGCTCGAAGGGCATGCGCTCGAGCTGGGCGGCGACGCCGTACTCCCCCTCCAGGCGGTACTTGAGCACCTCGAACTGGAGCACTCCCACGGCACCCACCACCGGGTCCTTGTCCCCGAAGGGCTGGCGGAAGACCTGGATGGCCCCCTCCTCGCTGAGCTGCTCCAGGCCCTTCTGGAGCTGCTTTTGCTTGAGGGCGTTCTTGATCCGCACCCGGGCGAAGTGCTCGGGGGAGAAGTGGGGGACTCCCTCGAAGCGAAGCTCCCGGCCCTCGGCCAGGGTGTCGCCGATGTGGAGGTTTCCCCGGTCGTGGATGCCCACCACGTCTCCCGGGAAGGCCTCCTCCACGAGAACCCGCTCCTGGGCCAGGAACTGGAGGGGCAGCGCCAGGGTGAGGTCTCGCCCGAGGCGGCTGTGACGGGCCTTCATGCCCTTGCGGAAGTGGCCCGAGCACACCCGCACGAAGGCCACCCGGTCGCGGTGCTGGGGGTCCATGTTCGCCTGGATCTTGAACACGAAGCCGGAAAAGCGGGGGTCTTCGGGCGCCACGTCCCCCTGGTCCGAGGCCCGGGGCCCGGGGGGCGGGGCCATCTCCAGGAAGTCCTGCAGAAAGGGCTCCACCCCGAAGTTGGTCATGGCGCTCCCGAAGAACACCGGGGTGAGCCGGCCCGCCGCCACCCGCTCCCGGTCCAGCACCTCGCCGGCGCCCTCCAGCAGTTCGACCTCGCCGCGGAAGGCCGCGTAGTCGTAGGGGCTCAGAAGCTCGGCCAGCACCGGATCCTCGGGCCCGGCCACCCGGGAGGCGGCCCGCTTCTGCCCGTGGGATCCGGCGTCGAAGAGCTGCACCAGGCGCTGGCGCAGGTCGTAGACGCCCCGGAAGCGCTTGCCCATGCCCAGGGGCCAGTTCACCGGACAGGCGGCGATGCCGAGCACATCCTCCACCTCGGTCAGCAGCTCCAGGGGCGGGCGGCCCTCCCGGTCGAGCTTGTTCACGAAGGTGAAGATGGGAATGCCCCGGGCGGCGCAGACCTTGAAGAGCTTGATGGTCTGGGCTTCCACCCCCTTGGCGCAGTCCATGAGCATCACGGCGGAGTCGGCCGCCGTGAGGGTACGGTAGGTGTCCTCGGAGAAGTCCTGGTGCCCCGGGGTGTCGAGGATATTGATCCGCATCCCCCCGTAGTCGAACTGGAGCACGCTCGATGTGACCGAGATGCCGCGCTGCTTCTCGATCTCCATCCAGTCCGAGGTGGCGTGGCGCGACGCCCGCCGGGCCTTGACCGCTCCGGCCAGGTGGATCGCCCCGCCGTAGAGCAGGAGCTTTTCCGTCAGGGTGGTCTTGCCCGCGTCGGGGTGGGAGATGATGGCGAACGTGCGCCGGCGGAGGGTCTCCTCCCGGAGCCGGCTCGGAGAAACGTCCATGGGGCTCGTCGGACCTCCAGGTTGCAGGGGCCCTACAGGCTACGGAAGGCGAGGGGCCGCGTCCAGGGATTTATGGTCCCAGAATTCACCACCTAAATTTGGGGCGGGATCCGGGAGCCCCGGAGCGTAGTCCCGTACCGCATCGACCAATCCGCCACAGCCGGGTGGAAACCGGTGACGCCGGGCCCACCGGTTCCGCGAGGGACCCCTCGTCCAATTGTCGCGGATTGCGGGGCGAAGCGCAGGGGCTCCCGGACCCCGCGCGCCACCCAGGCAGTGGATCCCGGGGTCCAGGCGACCGCAAGCCGTTCTCTCGACGGGGCCCGTCAGGGGCCCAGGGACCTCTGCAGGTGCAGCAGGGTGAGGCGGCTCGCGTAGGGAAGGAAGGCAATCGCGGTGTAGTGGCCGGAGGGAACGAGGTACAGGCGGGGCTTCCCCGCGGCTTTCCAAAGGGCCAGGGTGTGGGGGCGCGCAATGACCCGGTCGAATGCGGCGTTGACGAGGAGGACCCGCTCGGGATCGAGCCCGGGGGCGTAGGAAAGGGGCTCGACGAAACGGAGCTCCTCCCGGAGGAGCCCCTCGAGCTCCCGGCCGGAGGCCCCGGTGTGCTCCTCGAGCCGGAAGCGGACTCGGCGCACCAGCCGATCCTCGGAGGACAGGAAGATCCCTGCGAGGTCGCCCCCGCCCAGGAGCAGAGCGCTGGCGCGGATGCGGGGTTCGACGCCGCTGACGACCGCACCGGCAACGGCGCCGAAGCTGATTCCCACGAGCCCCAGGCGCTGCGGATCCACCTGGGGCCGAGCGGCCATCCACTCCACGGCCCCCAGCACCGCCGCCACGTAGGCCCGGAAGCGGCGGCGAAACTCCTCCACGGGCTCGGGGCTGCGGTCCACCGCGAGCACTTCCCGGGGAGTGACCATCCGCAGGCACGCGAAGCCGTACGCGGAGAGGAACTCCCCGATCGCCTCCGCCTGGGAGTCCCCCTTGCTGATGGGCAGAATCACCACAGCCGGAACTCGGCGCCCGGCCGCTGCCCCCTTGGGAAGGGAGAAGCGGGCGCGGTAGCCGGGAAAGCGCAGTTCCTGCTCCCGGCGGCCTCCCCGCGCCCCCGGCGCGAAGACCTCCGGTCCCTCCTCCACGGGGGCTCGGCCGAAGTAGCCCCGGGGATCGCGG
>JBFLZB010000270.1 GCA_040756475.1 Thermodesulfobacteriota bacterium | reverse complement strand
CCGGGCTCCTGGCGGCGGCCTTCCTCCTGGCCGCAGCCCTGGACGCCCTGTGGGCCCGCCGGCGCCTGGGCACCCTGGGCGTGGAGGCCCCGGGAGTGGTCCGCCTGAGCGCGGCGCGGCCGCGGGGCCTGTACCTTCGGCTTCACAGCACCGCGGGGCGGAGTCGGCGCGTGCGCTGTCTGCCCGACCTGCCCCCGGCGGTGGGGTCCCCTTCTGCCCCCCTGGACGCCCACCTGCCGCCGGAGACAGGGGTGTCGCGCCTCGACGTCCCCTGCGCCCCCTCCCGGCGCGGGCACTACGCCCTGGAGCGGTGCCACGTGGAGGAGTCCTCGCCCCTGGGGTTCTGGGAGGCCCGGCGCACCTACCCCCTCTGCGCGGAGGTGCGGGTCTACCCGGACCTTTCCCGGGAACGGCGGCAGCTCGCGGCCCTCTTCCTGCGCCGGGGAGGGCTGGGAGTCCACGCCCAGCGCCAGGTGGGCCAGGGTCGCGAGTTCGAGAAGCTGCGGGAGTACGTGCCCGGGGACGCCACCCAGGACCTCCACTGGAAGGCCACGGCCCGCCGGGGGCACCCCATCACCAAGGTGTTCCAGGTGGAGCGCACCCAGGAGGTCTACGTCATCCTCGACGCCGGCCGCCTGAGCACCCGGGCTGCCGCGGGGGGCGCATCCGGGGAAGAGCCCGAAGGCGCCGGGGGGCGCCCGAAGGCCACCCTGCTGGACCGGTACGTGGCCGCCGCCCTCGTGCTGGGCCTGGCCGCCGAGCGCCAGGGGGACCGCTTCGGCGTAGCGGTCTTCAGCGACCGGGTATTGCGCTTCCTCGGGGCCCGGGCCGGCAAGGCCCACTACGGCGCCTGCCGCGACGCCCTTTTCGCCGTGGAGCCCGAGGACGCCGCCCCGGACTTCGGTGAAGTCTTCGCCGCCCTGGACGGCCGTCTGCGGCGGCGCGCGCTCCTGGTCTTCCTCACGAGCCTCGACGACCCCGCAGTGGCAGAGAGCTTCGTGCGGGCCGTGGAGAGGGTGGCACGCCGGCACCTGGTGCTGGTGGCCGGCCTGCGCCCCCCCGGCGTGGCCCCTCTCTTTTCCGAGCCCGAGGCCGCGGACCCCGGCGACCTGTATCGGCACCTGGCCGGACACCTGCGCTGGGCCGACCTGGCGGGCGTGCGCCTGACCCTGCGGGCCCGGGGGGTCGGCTTTGCTCTGCTGGAAGACGAGCACCTGGCCGGCGCGCTGGTGACCCAGTACCTCGCCGTCAAGCAGAGGCAGCTCCTGTGATCGTCGACCTCCCCCGCTTCGTGACCGAGGGCCGTCCCCGGTGGTCCCGCCTCGAGGCCGTGCTCGAGGGGCTGGACCGGGACCCCCACCGGGCGCTGGACCTGGACCGGGCCCGGGAGCTCCACCGCCTCTACCAGGGCGCGGCGGCCGACCTCTCCCGCCTTGCAGGGGGGGGCGCCGCGGCCGAGCCCGAGACCCGCCGCTACCTCGAATCCCTGGTGGCGAGAGCCTACGCGGAGATCTACGAGACCCGCCGCCGGGCGCCCCTGCGCCCCTGGGCCTGGCTCACCGGCACCTTCCCCCGGGCCTTCCGCCGGCACCTGGCGGCCTTCGGGCTGGCGGCGGCCGTCACGGCAGGCGGGGCCGCCTTCGGAGCGGCTGCCCTCTCCCTGGACCCCGGCGCCCGGGAGGTGCTCCTGCCCTTCGCCCACCTCCAGGTGCATCCCTCCGAGCGGGTCGCCTGGGAAGAGTCGGGGGGCGAGGACCGCCTGCGGGGCTACCGGGCCTCCTTCTCCTCTCAGCTCATGACCCACAACACCCAGGTCTCGCTCTTCGTCCTGGCGCTGGGGATCACCTGGGGAGCCGGCACGCTGCTCCTGCTCTTCTACAACGGCGCCATCCTGGGCGCCGTTGCCCTGGACTACCTGGCGGCCGGGGAGGGGGCCTTCCTCCTGGGCTGGCTCCTGCCCCACGGGACCGTGGAGATCCCTGCCATTCTCATCGCTGGCCAGGCGGGCCTGGTGTTGGCGGGCGCCCTGCTGGGGTGGGGGGATCGCACCCCCCGGGCCCAACGCCTGCGCCGGGTTCGGGGCAGCCTGCTCACCCTGGGAGGCGGGGCGGCTCTGCTCCTGGTCTGGGCGGGCATCGTGGAGGCCACCCTCTCCCAGATCCACGAGCCCGTGCTCCCCTACGGGGCCAAGATCGCCCTGGGCGTGGCAGAGCTCGGCGCCCTGGCCCTCTTCCTGGGGCTCTCGGGCCGGGAATCCGGAGCCGACCCTGCCGCCCGGGTGGGAGCGGGCTCGCCCGCGAACCGTTCGGCCGGGTTGTACGGGGCGCGGGGCGTTGGCGGCCGAGGCCGCTCCCACAGGCGGGCAGACCCCGAGCAGGCGAGCCGACCACGCTGGGGGAGGGACGGCCCGTGAGCCGCGCCGGCGCCCTCACCGTGCGCACCCCCGAAGGGGTCACCTTCTCCCTGCCCCTGGCGAGCCCCGCGGCCCGGTGTCTGGCCTGGGCGGTGGATTTTGGGTGCATCTCGGTGGCGTCGGGCGCGGTGGGCGCCGCCCTGGCACTGCTCGGGCTCGCCAGCCCCGATCTGGCCGGGGCTGCGGCAATCCTGGCCTACTTCGCCCTCTCCCTGGGCTACGGCATGGCCCTGGAGTGGACGTGGCGGGGGCAGACCGTGGGGAAGCGCCTGTTCCACCTGCGGGTGGTGGACCAGGAGGGGCTTCGGGTGCGCTTCAGCCAGATCGCCGCGCGAAACCTCCTGCGCCCCCTGGACATGTTCCCCGCCTACTACCTGCTGGGGGGAGCCGCTTGCCTGCTGAGCCGCCGGGCGCAACGGCTGGGGGATCTGGCGGCCGGCACCGCGGTGGTGCGCCAGCCCCCCGTGGCCGAGCCCGACCTGGACCAGGCGGTGGGCCAGCGGTACAACTCCTTCCGGGATCACCCCCACCTGGCCGCCCGGCTGCGCCAGAACGCCGACCCCGCCCTGGCGGCCCTTGCGCTGCGAGCTCTCCTGCGCCGCGACGGCCTGGAGCCCTCCGTCCGGGTCGCCCTGTTCGCCGAGCTCGCGGAGCGGCTCGGGGAAGCCGCCCCCTTCCCCCCCGAGACCGTCCGGGGCCTCACCGGCGAGCAGTACGTGCGAAACGCCGTGGACATCCTCTTTCGCCCCGCTCTGCCCCGCCCCGGCGGCTAGCCCCCCCCCACCCACCATAGGCGACCGACAATCGGGGAAGACTCGCCAGCTTCGAGGGGCACAGGACGAAGCAGAACACGCGCCCACACCCGCCCCTCTCACATCCAAATCGGTATCGGTATCGGAATCGACCCCGGTACCGATAGCGACAGCGACAGCGATACCGATAGCGATATCGATTTCGATCGGGCCAGGGGACAGGGGATGACGCACCGTCTCCACCCTCTCCCCCCGTGGAAGAGGGTAGGGGCGAGGGGCGTCCGCGGGCGGCGTGGGCACGCCTACGGATCTTGCGCACGCCCCTTCGGGTCTCGGGCGCGGCCGCTTCGCAGGTGCTGCCCGTAGTGCTCCTCGATGCACTCCGGGCACACGCCGTGGGTGAACTCGGCCTCGGAGCGCTCGCCGATGAAGCGTTCCAGGGGCTGCCAGGCGCCCTCGCCGTCCCGGATCTTCTTGCAGAACGAGCAGATCGGCAAGAGCCCGCGCAGCACCTTGACCTCCCGCCTGAGGGCCCGGGTCTGCAGCGCGTTGGCGTGGGCGAGGTACGCGAAGCCTCCCAGCACGAGGAAGGTCACAGCCGCGTTGGCCGCCTCCTCTCCAGCCCGCCACGGCACGCCCCAGGGACCGAGAAACGCCAGCCGCGCCAGCGGCATCGCCGCCGCGAGCAAGAGCCCGGCTGTGCGGCTGCCGCCGCGGGCGGCCAGGGCGACCGGCAAGACGTAGAGGATGGGGAAGTGGATCCGAGGACCGGTCGCGTAGTCGGCGGCGAGCACCAAAAGGGCCACCGCCCCCCACACCCACCTGCGCCCCGTTACCGGCTCGCGCTCGGTCGCCACGGCCCAGCTCATCCCCGGACGGCCAGATACCCGAGGTACCCGGCGTAGCAGGAGAGAAAGACGCCTGCCTCCCACCGGTCGAGTCGGTGGCGGCGGCCCGTGAATGCGGCGAGAAAGAGGAGGAGGCTCGCCGCGACGGTAACGGCCACGTCCGCGGACCGCTCCGGGGCGAAGGGGAGCGGCCGGATGACGGCGCTGGCCCCCAGAATGAAGAAGACGTTGAAGATGTTGGAGCCCACCACGTTGCCCACGGCGATGTCGGCGTTCCTCCGCCACGCGGCCACCGCCGAGGTGGCGAGCTCGGGGAGGGAAGTGCCGGCAGAGACGATGGTGAGGGCGATCAGTGCTTCGCTCAGCCCCCAGTGGGCGGCCAGCTCCACGGCGCCGGCCACTACGGCCCGCCCGCCGACCACCAGGAGGGCGAGCCCCCCGATGACCCGGAGCCACGCCCTTCCCGAGGGCGGGGCGCAGGC
>JBFLZB010000269.1 GCA_040756475.1 Thermodesulfobacteriota bacterium | reverse complement strand
ACTGAGCCGCCTTCGCCTGTCGTTGGATCTCGCCGGGTACCAGGGCGCTCAGCCCCGCAGGGCTTCGGGGTGCCGGTCGGCGATCCGATTTCCCACGACACCCACTCCTTCCAACCCCCACGTTGGGCGACGGCCCCTTGCTTGCGGCGACGCAAGTCAGTACTCTCTCCAGCAGTATTTGGACTATGTGCGCCGAGGACATCATGCCGCAACTTCATCTCTATGTTCCCGAACCCGTCGCCGCCGAGATCGGGCGAAAGGCCAAGGAGAGGGGTGTGAGCGTATCCCGCTACCTGGCGGAGATCGTGCGGCGCGACCTCGACCGCGCCTGGCCCGCCGGGTTCTTCGAGGACGTGGTGGGCGGGTGGAAGGGCGAAGCGCTGGCGCGGCCGCCAGAGGACCACTTCGAGACGCGCGACGAGCTTTGAGATGTTTCTCCCCTGGATCGGCACTACGAGGCGGTAGCGACCCAGACTCCCCTGGCAACAAGGTCCGTTCTGTCAAAGCCCAGTTGACCTCCTTCACGCCTCCCCAGCCCGACCTGGCTGCCCCCGTGGGCCGGCGCTCTGGTGCGCCACCGTCCTCGCGCCAGGCGTGGCGGCGTAAGCTCCCCGCACCACCGGCGGCTCCCCCCGCGTCTTTGCCAACGGTCCTCCTCGACTCCGCTGCCAGACTCGGCGGGCCGGCTGGCTGTGACCACCACCCGGCTGGGCTCAAAGCCTATCGGCCGCGGCAGCGCTACCTGGTGCTCGACCAGAGGTTTCCCGGCAGAGGCCCGCCGGGCATCCCTGGCCGCCCCCGCGGGTAACGCCAGCGTCCCCCCAGGCGGCGGGGCGAGGTAGGGGGCGGAACGGGGGGCTTTGCTCCCGGCCTCTGGACCCTGTACCCTGGGATCACCCGCCAGATGATGGCGGGGGCTTTGCGGCGGGAAGGCAAGGGAGATCGGCGGTGGGGACAAAGGGGGCCGGATCGGGCCGAGCCGACTACGACAGCCCGTGGAAGAACGCTCTGGATCGGTACTTCCAGGAGTTTCTGGCGTTCTTCTTTCCCGAGGCCCACGTGGGCGTCGATTGGTCGCGGGGTTACGAACCCTGGGACAAGGAACTCCAGAAGGTCGTGCGCGATGCGGAGCTGGGGCGGCGGATTGCGGACAAGCTGTTTCGCGTGTGGCGGCTCGACGGGGAGCCTCAGCTGGTGTACGTGCACGTGGAGGTTCAGGGGCAGGTCGAAGCCGGGCTCGCGAAGCGGATCTTCGTGTACCACTCTCGCCTCGCGGACCGCTACGACGCGCCGGTGGCGAGCCTGGTCGTGCTCGCGGATGACCAGCCTGCCTGGCGGCCGGCGCGGTATGAGGAGAGCCTGTGGGGGTGTGAGGTTGTGTTTCGTTTCCCCGTCGCCAAGTTGATGGACTTCCGCGGGGACTGGGGGAGGCTGGATGTGGACCCCAACCCCTTTGCCGTGGTGGTCACCGCCCACCTGAAAGCCCTGGAGACGGCCCGCGACCCTGCCGGTCGGTACGCCGCAAAGTGGGCGATCACCAAGGGGCTGTACCAGCGAGGCTACCGCAAGGCGGACGTCTTGGAGTTGTACCGTTTCATCGACTGGGTGTTGGAGCTTCCGGCGGACCTGGAAGAGCGGTTGTTGGAAGAGGTCAGAAGCTACGAGGAGGCCATGGGCATGCAGTACGTGACGAGCGCTGAGCGGATTGGTCGGCAAAAGGGCCGCCAGGAAGGCCGCCAGGAGGGCCGGCAGGAGGGGGAGGTTCGGGTGGTGGAGCGGCTGCTGAGCCGCCGGTTCGGGGCCCTGCCCCCTTGGGTCGAGGCGAGGTTGGCCGGTGCGCAGTTGGGTCAGCTCGAGGCCTGGGCGGACCGCATCCTGGACGCGACTTCCCTGGAAGAGGTGTTTGCCGACGGGTGAGGCGTCCCCTCTTTCTCCAGCACCAAGGGGATCGCCTTTCCCGTTTCCCCTCTGACGCTTCACGTCCCCCGGCACCGGAAACCAGAGGCCCTTGGCCGTTGGCTGTTGGGAGCGAACTGCCGGCGTTTCACCCTTCACCCTTCACGCCTCACGTCCCCCGTCCCCCGTCCCCCGTCCCCCGGAATCCGGAACTGGGAACTGGGAACTGGGAACTGGGAACTGGGAACTGGGAACTGGGAACGCCGTCCCCCGTCCCCCGTTCCCCATCCCCCGGAATCCGCAACCGGAAACCGGGAACCGGGAACCGGGAACGCCAACCGCAGCACCCGTCACTCGTCACCCGTCACGAGCAATGCAAATTGCGCCGCGGCTGCGCTGGGAGCAGAATCCACTGCAAGGGTGGTTCTGGATCGAGTATGTTCCGTTGTCTTGCGCGTTGCGAGGTTCCCATGGCCGAACAAGCTGCGTTGTCTGCGAAGGTTCCCAGGGATTTGACTCGGCGGTTGGCCAACCTTGCGCGCGTAACAGGGCGAAGCACGGCCGAGCTCGTGACCCAGGCCATTGAGGAGTATGTCTCTCAGCAAGAGTGGCAGTTGCAGGCGATCGAGGAGGGCCTCGTCGAGGCCGATGCAGGCCACTTCGTCAGCCACGAGGAGGTCTGTGAGAAGCTTTCCCAGTGGGGAGAGAAGTGATTCTCCGGTGGACCCGGCGTGCCGATTGCGACGTGGCGGAAGCACGTGAATCCATCGAGCAGGAGGAGCCTGCCGCTGCAAAGCGGATGGCGGACCGCATTCGCGAGGCGGTCGAATACCTCGTGGACTACCCGAACCTGGGGCGGCCCGGGAGGGTGGAGCAGACCCGGGAGCTGGTCGTGAGCGGAACGCCTTTCCTCGTGATCTACCGAGTGAGGGAACGAGAGATCCATATCTTGCGCGTTCTGCATCACGCCCGGAGGTGGCCGCCGCGGTGAGGAAGCCCACGGGACGCGAGTCGTGGGCGAGGCGCATACCGGCTGCGTTCCTTCGCCGTCTCGCTCCAGCGGGTTGATCCCCGCCACCTCCGCTCCTTGTGGCCCCCCAGATCCTCCTCGATCTTCTGGCACCCAGCCCCCAGCCCCCAGCCCCCACAGCCCCCAGCCCCCAGCCCCCAGCCCCCAGCCCCCAGCCCCCAGCCCCCAGCCCCCAGCCCCCAGCCCCCAGCCCCCAGCCCCCAGCCCCCGCGCCTCGGCACTGGATGTGTGACATCGATGCGCGTAAACTATGCGCATTCACCCACGCTTGGGAGGAGCCCCTCATGGAGCCCGTCTACGATCCCCATGCTCCGAAGAAGGCCACCAACCTGTCCGTCAACCGGGATCTGCTGGGGCAGGCCCGGGAGCTCGGGATCAACCTGTCTCGTTTGTTCGAGGAGCACCTGGCGGAGATCGTGCGTGCCCGCCGCCGCGAGCAGTGGAGTGAGGAGAACCGGGAGGCCATCGAGGAGTACAACCGAAGGGTCGCGAGCCGGGGGGTCTTCAGCGACGGGCTGCGGCGCTTCTGATGGCCCAGTTCGACGTCCACCGCAACGGCAACCCCCACACCTGTCGCGACATCCCGTACCTCCTCGACGTCCAGAGCGACCTCCTCGACCCCCTGGCCACCCGCGTCGTCGTACCCCTGGTGCGGCTGGCGGCGGTGCCAACGCCGGTGCGCCATCTCAACCCCGTTTTCGAGGTCCAGGGCAAACGTGTCGTCCTCTCCACCCCCGAGCTGGCCGGCATCCCCCGCTCGGCGCTCGGCGAGAAGGTGGAGAATCTGGCGCAAAGGCGCGATGAGATCATCCGTGCCCTCGATGTCCTCTTCACCGGCCTGTGAACGGAGCCCGAAGCCCAGGACGGGACTCCGGAAAGACTCGTCTCACGCAAAGCCGCAAAGCTCGCCAAGCAGGACTGGGCTACCCGGCACCCGGCACCCGGAATCCGGAATCCGGAATCCGGAATCCGGAACTGGGAACTGGGAACCGGGAACCGGGAACCGGGAACGCCGTCCCCCGTCCCCGATCCTTGCCGCCTTGCCATTGCGGGTGCTAAATTGGCAACCAATTCACGAACGAGGAGGGCACCATGGAAGCGACCGTGGATCGCTTTGGCCGGGTTGTCATCCCCAAGCGGGTGCGCGATGACCTGGGGCTTCGGCCGGGGACGGTATTGCTCGTAGAAGAGCGGGGAGCGGCGGTGAGCCTCACACCGCTCACCGGAACGGAACCCCTGATCGACGAAGGCGGCGTGCTGGTGTTCCGGGGGCGGGCTGCGGGGGACCTTCCGGCTGCGGTTGCCGAGAGCCGAGAAGAGCGACTGGAGGACCTGGCGCGTCGATGAAGGTGCTCTTCGACACCTCGGTGCTGGTGGCGGCCATGGTGGAGTCCCATCCCGGCCACCGGCGCGCGCTGCCCTGGCTGCAAGGAGCCAAGTCCGGCAGAGTGACCTTCCTGGTGGCGGCCCACACCCTGGCCGAGCTGTACGCCGTCCTGACCCGCCTCCCTACGGCGCCCCGCATCTCGCCGACCGCTGCCCAGCGCCTGGTCGACGAGAATGTCGCCTCCCACGCCCAGATCGTAGCCCTCGATGCGGCAGACTACCAGGCCCTTCTGTGGCGGTGGGGGAACTTGGAGTTGTCGGGCGGCGCCGTCTACGACAGCCTCATCGCGCGTGCTGCCGAGAAGGCCGGGGCGGATCGCCTGCTCACCC
>JBFLZB010000268.1 GCA_040756475.1 Thermodesulfobacteriota bacterium | reverse complement strand
CTCAGCCCCGAGAGCGCGTTGGTCAGGTAGTTTCCCTGGCTGTTGAACTGGCTCACGGCCTGCTCCATTCGGATGAACTGGGCGGTGAGGCTCAGCCGCTTGGTTTCCAGGCGCTCTTCCATCTCGGCGATCCGGGCGGTCAGGCTGCGGATCGACGTGTTCACGCTCTCTTCCCGCCGTCCCAGTGCCCCCGAGACGGGGTCCGTGAGGGAGGAGAGGTACTCGTCGAACCGGGAGAACACGCCCTTGGTCACCGTGAGCGTGGCGCTGCCGGGGGCGTCGAGCTGCGCCAGCACCTGGAGGCCGTCGGTGTTGGGGTTGCCCGCGTTCCCCCGCAGCACCTGCCCCGTGCCGGTGGCGGGCTCGCCGTGGATGGTTCCCTGGACGTCGGTGCCCGAGACGGTGCCGACCGCGAAGCCGAGCTTGCCGTCCGATCCCGTGTTGGTGACCGCGCTGCCGCCTGCGACGGCGATCCGCGAGCCCGACCCGTACCGCTCGGACTGGATGCCGAGGGCACCGCTTCCGTCCACGCTCACCGAGACCTTGGCGCTCGAGAGGCGGTTGATCTGACCTTGCAGCTCTTCGGCCAGTTCCTGGGCGGAGGCGTAGGTCTTCTGGGCGAGCTTCACGGTGAGCGGCGCGCCCCCGTCGACCCGCAGCGTGAGCTCGTCGTTTGCGTCGGTGATCGTGAGCGAGGGCGCCCCGGCGCCGGAGAGCACGGCCCGCGTCGCGGGGGCCGTGACGTCCACCACGTACGTGCCACCCTTCGTGGCGCCGGAAGAGAAGGTGTACGAAACCTGGGTGTGGCTCGAGGTGCCGCCGCTGCGAAAGAGCCGCATGACCCCTTCGAAGTCGTCCTCCACGGCCTGGGCGAACCGCGCGGCGTCGAACGACACGGTGCCGCCGTCGCCCGCCGTCAGCCCAACCGAGGAGAGCACGCCGTAGGCCGAGCCGCTCGCCACGGCGTGGCTCAGCATCTGGCCCAGGGCCCGCTGCACGCCCAGCAGCGTGGAGTCTCCCATGAGGATGCCCGCCACGTTCTTGTCGGGGTTGTAGGCGAATTGCTGGGAGATGTAGGTCGCCGCCTCGTTGTAGGCATCGGCGAAAGCCTGCACCTTCTCCGTGAGGCTCTCGGCGCTGCGCGCCACGGTGACGGTAACGTCCGTGCCCGGCGCCGCCGACGTGAGGTTCAGGGTGATCCCCTGGAGCAGGGAGGTGACCGTGTTGGAGGCCGAGCTCACCGTGATCTTTCCCGCGCCCGAACCCAGGGAGACCTGCGCGTCCGCCGCCTCCTGTACCGTGGCCCAGGCGTCGAGGCTGCGGGTTCCGGTGGTGTCGAGCCCCGAGGCGTCCACCGAGAGGGCGTTCTCGACGCCCGTCTTGTCGGAGGCCAGGAGGAGCTGGTACCCCGAGCCGTTGTAGACGACCGAGGCCGTCACGCCGAGCTTCGCGCCGTTGATGGCCTTGGCGGTCCCGCCCAGGGTGTTGTTGGTGGCGTCGAGCGTGAGGGTGTGCTCCACTCCCCCGACCGTGAGCTTGAGCTCCCCCGTCCCGAAGAGAGCTCCCTCCGAGGCGTACCCGGCGTCGCCCGCGCCGGGATCGGCAGGGGTGGCGAGCTGGTGGTTTCGGGCCAGGGCCTCCACCCGCACCGTGTAAGTGCCCTGGGGGGCGCCGAGGGCCGCCGTGGCCGAGAGCACGTCTTCGTTGCCGGAGCGCACGGTCTGGGTGTTCCAGGTGGCCAGGCGCGAGAGGTCGCTGGCCGCCAACTGCACCGAGAGGAGCTTCCCGTTGATCTCCTGCCAGGTGCTGAGCTGGTTCTCCAGCCGGACCTTCTCGGCTTCCTTGAGGATCTTGGGCCGGCTCTCCACCACGACGAGCTTGTCCACGAGCTCGGTGGTGTTGATCCCGGTCGCCAGGCCGTCGAAGGTGATGGTGCCTGCCATGGTCTACCTCGTGAAGCGTGAGACGCGTGAGACGTGAGACGTGAGACGTGAAGCGTGAAAAGTGAAATGTGGCCCCCCGCAACCCAGCTTCCTCGCCTCCGTGCCTCCCAGCTTCTCGGCTTCCCGGCTTCCGAGCCTCTTAGCCCCTGCGGTCCAGGAGCGTGCCCACGAGCTCGCCGATCTTGGCGGCCAGGTCGAGGAGCTCCTTCGAGGGGATGGTCTTGACCACTTCGCGGGTCGTGTCGTCGATGACCTCGACCATCATCCGCTGGGACGCCTCGTGGATCTGGAACTGCACATGGCTGTTGCTCGAGGCCAGAAACGCGTTGACCCCGTCCACCGCCTGGGCCACGGCTTCCCGCGAGGGCTCGGGCACGGGAGCGGCCTTGTGGGCCACCGCACTCTCGCCGCCGCCGGCCGGCCGCAGGGGCTGGAGCTCGGCAGGGGGCGCCCGCCCGGGAACTCCCCGGACCGCAACGTCCGAAATCGCCTGTACGTTCATGGTCTGCCTCCTTGCCTATCCTGCCCCTCCCTCTCTTCTCCATCGTCCCCTCTCCCCTCGGGGAAGGGGTCAGGGTGAGGGGGGGCTTGACCTTCTGACAGTAGGAGCGGGAGGGCCCCCTCCCTGGGGCCCTCCCTCCCATTCGGTCCCGACTACCTCAGGAGCTGGAGGATGTTGTTCGGGATCTGGTTGGCCTGGGCCAGCATCGCCGTGCCGGCCTGCATCATGATCTGGTACTTGGTGAAGGTGGCCATCTCGGCCGCCATGTCCGTGTCGCGAATGACGGCCTCAGAGGCCTGCAAGTTCTCCGCCGCCACCCGGAGGTTGTCCAGGTTGGCCTCCAGGGTGTTCTTCTGGAAGGCGCCAAGGTCGCCGCGAATGGTGGAGACCTGGTCGATCGCCTTGTCGATGAGGGCGATCGCGTCCTGGGCGCCCTGGGAGGTGGTCACGTCGATCTGGGCCAGGCTGGTGAACCCGCTGGTGTTGGTGACGCCCTTGGCCAGCTGCTCCGCCGAGACGTCGCGAATGCCGATCTTCACCGTCTGGTTCTGGTTGGCGCCGATCTGGAAGACCAGCGAGCTGTCGGTGTTGGCGAAGACCGCAGTGCCCGCCGTCACCGTGGACCCGAAGTTCAGGGTCAGGGCGCCGCCGGTGGCCGCGCCGGTAGTGAAGCTTACGTTGTTCTGGCTCGCCTGGAAGTTGACCGCATCGCCGCCGTCGAGGACGCCGTTGTAGGTGGCCTTGGTCTCGGCGATGCTCACTGTGCCGGCGCCGCTGTAGCTGGAGAAGTCCAGGTCGATCGAGCCGCCGCCGCCGTTGCCGCTCGTGAGGGTCAGATCCGTGTTGCCGCTGTGGGCGGAGACCGCCGGGCCGTTGTCCAGAGTGGCGGAAACGGTGCTGGCGGTGGCTGCGACGGTGAAGCTCTCGGTGGCGACGAAGGTTCCCGCGCCCAGGGTGAACGAGAGGCCCTGTTCCACGCTGAGTGCGTCGGTCGTGTTGTAGTCTGCCGCGAGGGCGATGCTCCCGCTCCCGCCGGTGCTGCTTGTCCAGTTGATCGTGGTGGCGTCGGTACCGATCGTTCCGCTGCCAGCGAAGGTGAAGGTGTAGGTGGTGTCTGCGCTGCCACTGTAATACGAGTCGGCGTGCATCGCCGCGTTCGAGGTGCCCGTGGTGGTCCCCGTGTTGTCGACGGTGGCCGTGTCGAGGGTCCCGGAAACCGTCAGCGTGTGGGTTCCGGCCGAGAGCGTGTTGTCAGGGGTGCTCGAGAGCGCAACGCCCGTCCCCGAGCCGATGACGGTGGAGGCAGCCGTGGCGGCCGTGATTACCAGGCTGTGGTTGCCCGTCGCCAGGGTCGAGGCCTCCACGTTGCCGCTCGTGAGCCCTGTGGTGCCGGCGCTGGAGACGACGGAGTTGTTGTTGTTGGTGCCGTCCAGGAGCTTCTTCGTGCCGTACTGGGTGTTGCTGGCGATGCGGCTGATGGTCTCGATGGCGTTCTGGATCTCGGCCTGGTTGGCGGCGAGCATGTTGGCGTCGTTCGTCGCGTTGTTGGCCGAGTCGAGCGCCAGGGCGCGCATCTGGTCGAGGAGGGTGTGCACCTTGTCCAGCGACGCTTCCGCCGTCTGGATCATGGAGATGCCCTTCTCCGAGTTCTTGACGGCGGCCTTGAGGCCCACCACCTGGGCGCGCATCTGCTCCGACACCACGAGCCCGCTCGGGTCGTCGGCGGCGCGGTTGATGCGCAGGCCGCTGGAGAGCTTCTCCATCGTGCTGCTCATCATCCGGTTCGTGTTGCTGAGGTTGCGCCAGGCGTTGAGGGACGTGATGTTCTGGTTGATCATCAGAGACATGGTATTTCCTCCATGAAGGGTGGGGCGGGGAAGCCCCAGCATATTGATTCCGGCGTCCTTGCCGTGTGCCGCAGAGTGCGGGGCGCGGCGCCCCCGGGAGATGGCCGGCCTCTCCCCAGGCCTTGGGTCTTCCTTGTCGTACCCGGACGGCACCTCCTTTCGATGGGTCGTCTTCCCCTGCTGCCCCTCTTATCGTCCCCCCTCGGGGGGCGCTTTAGGGAAAAACGACGGTCCATGGGTCTCCCACCCTCTCGGTGTACGGGCACTGCCCTGGCGTAGAAGCGGGCTTGCCCGCGAATGGCATCGGTCTGGGTCGTCTTCGCGGCCAAGGCCGCTCCTGCGGGGCGGGCGCCGCGGTGGCGTGCCCCGGATTCGCGTAGGGCGGGGGGTGGCCCGCCGC
>JBFLZB010000267.1 GCA_040756475.1 Thermodesulfobacteriota bacterium | reverse complement strand
CCGCCGCAGCATCGAGACCGCCACGGCCCAGCAGAGAAACCTGGAGAAGATCCGCTAACGCCCGTGGGAGAATCGGAGGGGACGTCCTTGCTTTTCATGCCTTTTCTTCTTCGGGGCGGCCTTCCGGTCGGCGCGCTCCCGCCCGCGCGACCTCCACCGCTCGGCTCACCGAAGCCGGGTTCATGCCGCACAGGTCGCCAGGCAGGTCAGCGACTGGCCGGCCTCGGTCAGGCTGCGCAGGAAGAACTCCCGCCGCGCCCGACAAACCCTTCGTTCCCGGGAGCCGCCAAGGCCGGGACGTCTCGCGCTTCGTCGTCCGCTCCGCCGAAGACCTGCTCGACCCGCTCAAGTAGGGCCGACCGGGCGGGGGTGGTCCCCTCCTTGCCCTTCATCATCTCCCGAAGCGCGCGCTCAACCGCCGCCCTCAAGCGTCTGGTTCGAGCGCGCGCTTTGCTGCTGACGGCCGCCGGGCTAACGCCACCGGCTCAGCGCCTGCGTCTTTGTTACGCCTGCCTTGTAAACACGAGCGACCAACTCACCACGCAACTTCCTTATCGCAAACCTCCACTTTGGTATTCAGGCCTTCGATGATGGATCCCGCATCCCGGGAATCGAGACGAGATACAATCACGGCCGAAACCAGAAGAGCCGGGCGCTGGTGCGATCGAAGCCGCAATCGCTCAGACCGTAGGCCACGCCTCCCCCCGGTGAGAAGCGCACCCGGCGAAGGCCCCCGTACGAACAGCCGGACAAGCTTACGGCGTGGTCCCCCGTCAGGCCGTGGGACGCCACGTCGAACACGAGCAGACTCCCCCGATTGGTCGCCAGCAGCCGGTCCCCGGCGGCGTCGAAATCCACCGCCGACGGATACGCCCCCGTGTTCCACTCGCCGTACCTGCGGGCGAGGTCGAGCGTGTCCAGGTCGAAGATGGTGTATCTGGGATCGGTGCCGTTTCCCCCTCCGCAGGCAAACGCGGCGTGTCCTCCCGCCGGCGAAGCGGCCAGGTCCTGGCCGTTGGAGCCCAGGCTCCAGCTGCTCTGCTCGAGGGTCAAGGTCTGCGCCTCGGGGTCGAAGCGGTGGCGGAAGAGGGCGCTCGGGGACATGCCCGCCACGCCGCTCAAGAGCACCTGGTTGACCGGGTCGTAGGCAAGCCAGAGTCCGAACGATCCGCCGGCAAAGGTGCGCGCGACCACTTCGGCAAGGGGGTCCAGGAGAACCAGGCGACTCGCATAGCCGTTGACCCCTTCGAGAGCGACCACCATCCGGTCGCCGTCGACGACCGTCAGGTCCACGACCGTTCCCGCCAGCGGGATCTCCCGGACTTCGCCCGTGGCTACGTTGACCTTCGTCAACCGGGGAGCGTCGGGGTGTGCCACGTAGAGCATGCTGGTCGGGCGGTGGAGGAGCATCCGGCCCGGAGTCGCCCTCACGCCGAAGCTGCCGAGCAGGGCGCCGGTGCCCACGTCCCGAAGGTCCACGCGCCTTTCGGTCCGGTTTCCGAGGAACACGTAGGGTCCGCAAGCAGGCGCGACGTCGCTCGTGGAATCCAGGCCCAGCGCACCCGTGGAGGGCAAGGCCGACACATCTTCCCCGGCGCAGGCGAAGACCGGCGGGTCTTCAACCACGGCGACGCGCACCGTGTCCTGGGCCCCCGCCAGGCCGTCGCTGACTGTGAGCAGGAACTCCCACAGTCCCGAGCTGTCCGGCACGAGTTCCGGATGGGAGGTGTCGGCCCCGGTGAGCGTGGCCTCGCTGCCCTCCGGAGCGGACAGGATCGACCAGGAGTAGGTCAGGGGGTCGTCGTCGGCATCCGAGCTGCCGGAGCCGTCCAGGCGAATCCAGTCCCTGGACAGGGTGTGGGCGTCCCTTCCCGCGTCGGCCACCGGCGGCATGTTTACGTTTCGCACCGTCACGGCCACCGTGGCCGACCCCTGGGCCCCCTCGTCGTCGGTCACCGTGAGCCGCAGGGTCACCACCTCCCCCGACCGCCCCACCTGGGGCGCCGTGTAGGTGGGGGACGCCGCGGTGGCGTCGTCGAAGGACCCCGGCGTGCCCACCTCCTGGGTCCATCGGTACGCCGCCACGGTCCCGTCCGGGTCCGACCCGCTCCCGTGCAGCACGAGCGCCGCGCCCTCCGCCACCTCGGCGGGGCTTCCCGCGTCGGCCGTCGGCGGCACGTTTACGTTTCGCACCGTCACCGCCACCGTGGCCGACCCCTGGGCCCCCTCGTCGTCGGTCACCGTGAGCCGCAGGGTCACCACCTCCCCCGACCGCCCCACGAGGGGCGCCGTGTAGGTGGGGGACGCCGCGGTGGCGTCGTCGAAGGACCCCGGCGTGCCCCCCTCCTGGGTCCACCGGTACGCCGCCACGGTCCCGTCCCGGTCCGACCCGCTCCCGTGCAGCGCGAGGGTTGCGCCCTCCGCCACCTCGGCGGGGCTTCCCGCGTCGGCCGTCGGCGGCACGTTTACGTTTCGCACCGTCACGGCCACCGTTACAGAACTCTCGGCCCCCCCCAGGTCGGTAACCCGCAGCAGGAACGTCAGCACGTCTCCGGCGGCGGACACTTGCGGCGCCAGGAACGCCGCGACAGCCGGAGATATTTCCCCAAGCTCCACGCTCGTTCCGGAGAGCTGGGTCCAGGAGAAGGACAGGTCGTCCCCGTCGGGGTCGAAGGAGGACGAGCCGTCCAGCAGCACCTGCTGCCCCTCGTCCACCGTCCGATCTCCGTTTGCCGCAGCGACGGGAGGGCGGTTGCTGTCTCCTTTGCCACCGCCCCCCGAGGACCCGCATCCCGTCAGCAACACCCCGAGCAGCAGCCCAGCCATAACGGTGCGAACCTCCATGGCGAGATCCTCCCCCTGACAGATGTGAGCGGGTAGACAGGAACGTCCTTGCTTTTCATGCCTTTTCTTCTTCGGGGCGGCCTTCCGGCCGGCGCGCTCCCGCCCGCGCGACCTCTACCGCTCGGCTCACCGAAGCCGGGTTCATGCCGCACAGGTCCCCCAGGCAGCTCACCGACTGGCCGGCCTCGGTCAGGCTGCGCAGGAAGAACTCCCGCCGCGCCCGACAAACCCTTCGTTCCCGGGAGCCGCCCAGGATCAGGGCCGCCTCTCGTTCCCACTTCCGCGCGACTTCTTCCAAGATCTCTTGCCAGGGTCGCCAAGACCCCACCGGTGGGAGCTGCTCGGCGGCGCGCCACACTTCCTCGACGAAGGCGCCGCTTCCCAGCACGCGCTCGTCGGCCGCCTCGCGTTCCTCCGGCCGGCGCCGCGCCACTTCCTGCGCCCCCCCGGCGCTCCGGACCAGTCCCCCCCCGGTCAGGTCGTCCCGGCGCCCCTGGTTCCAGCCAGCGCCCACGAACTCCCGATAGCGGCCCACCGCCTCCCGCTGGCTCGGGGCAAACTGCCCGAGCACCTCGCCCACCGCCTGCCAGTCCGCCTCCCTGGTCCCCACCACGATGGCGTGCCCATTCCACGGGTAGCGATCCAGCTCCTCGATCGACCCGATCACCCCCGCTCGCACCGGGTTGAGCGCCACATACCGGACGAGCTCCAGGAAGTATGGCTCCTCCTCCACCACGATGCTCTTGTACCGGTTCTGGAACAGGTGTCCGCACCTGCCGTGCCGCAGGTTGAAGCGCACGGCATGACGGGTCATCAGCCGCCGCATCATCCACGCCAACCCCCACTCGCCCGGCCTGATCACCAAATGGAAGTGATTCGACAGCAGCGCCCACGCATACAGCCTCGCACCCCCCGCCAACACCAACTCGCCCACGCCGTTCGACGAAGACCTCCCGATCGCGATCATCGCGAAAGATGGCGGTACGATCCACGCCCCGACCGATCACGTGGTACAGCAAACCCGGAATGTCCAGTCGAGGGCTTCTCGGCATGGCCGCCCCTCGTAGCCCGATCAGCAGCTGCCGTCAACCTGCAAAAGGCAATAAAAAAAGGACGTCCCCTCCGTTCTTTCGTTTCACGCGATGGTTCGCTTCACCTGTAGACCTCCTTCCGGTGCCCGACCTTCACCACCCAGACTGTCAAGTCTTTGTCCTGAATTGAGTAGAGGATACGATATCGGCCTTGGCGAATACGGTACCGATCCTCGCCAGTAAGTTTCTCAGCCCCTGGCGGCCTGGGTTCGTCGCCAAGGGCTGAGATCCGATCCAGGATTCGTTGCAGTTCTTTCTTCGGTATTGACTTGAGATCTTTCCAGACCGACTCGCGAAAGAGAACCCTATATGCGGCCATCGGCTTTGAGCCTCTTGACCATTTCTTCGTAGGTGATCAGGGGCTCTGCAACTCGCTCCTCGAACGCGGCCAGGTCTTCGGCGTCCTCGGCCAGCGCCTCTTTGACCGCATCGTTCACGATGTCGGACACCGAGCGGGAGGTTTCCGCAGCCTTCAGGCGTAAAGCGCGGTGAATCGTGGGATCGAAATAAACTGTGGACCGTTTCGTCAGCGTCGCCATGGCGCACCTCCTTTCCTCGGTACACTATAGCGCTATGACGTTATGGCGTCAAAATCCATCTGAAGCGAACGTACGGCACAACTCGGCTGGCGCGGTATTTTGCGCCAGTCCGAAGTTCATGACGTTGTTCGCCCTTTATCTTTTGCCCTTATGATCGCGACTAGGCTCCGGAGCGCGTTGTTGACGGCGTCGTGATCGGGGAAGTACTCGGCCAGGTCTGGGTCGATCACCACCACATTGGTGCCCTCGGCGTACCGCTTCGCATACTT